>JAZDMM010000070.1:0-4561 GCA_043800965.1 Microcaldota archaeon
ACGAGTGGGCTCGAATTCAGTTAGCAAAAAAGCGCGTGAAAGTTTAACTAAAAAACCAAATCGCCACTAGACTTTAAAAACCGAGCCATAGCACTTCCGCCAGCGTCAAGCCGGCGGCGAGGGAGATGGCGACGGTTCTTCTGACGGAGTTGCAGACGGGCTTGGTGAAGGAGATGGTTCGGGGCTGGGAGAAGGAGATGGTTCAGGGCTTGGTGAAGGCGTTGGAGTCGGCGTAGGAGCGGGTGTTACGGTGGGTGTTGGCGTCGGAGTGGAAGTCGGCGTTGGACTTGGGGATTCAGCGGGAGCCGGTTTGGGCGACGATGGTGACTGAGCTGTCGCGCACGCTCCTATTGCAGAACAATCCGAAGCGCAGGCTTTAACGCGCGCAACAAACCCCGGTTCGCACGCGAAGTCAACTGGAAGCGCAGCGCAAATGTTCGGGTTGACTTTGTTGCAGCAGCCTTCGCCGTTGAAAACGCATTGCGGCTGTGTTTGCGTGCATTTAAAGCAAAGTTTTTCTCTATCGCTGCAGGAATACGAGGCGAGAATCACGCACCCACGCTCGCCGCCGTCTTGCTTTTCCAAGCAGGAGTATTCTTCGGGGCAAGGCGTCGCCGCTTGAACTGCCGGCGCGTTCACGGGTTTTGTACCCGCGCTTTGCTTGTCGTCACCGATTTCCTTGATGAATTCTTTTGTTGAATAGCAATCGCTGGTCGCATGATCGCCCGGCACACTCCAGAAGCCGTCGTAGTTCCCGCCTTTCTTGAAGCAAACGTGAGTTGGCTGGAGTTCGCCGTTAATTAATTTCCTGAACAAGTACGCGTTGTAAACCGGTTCGGTAAAGTCTTTCTCAATGTTGTTTCCAACGAGTTTTTTCGCGGTCCACAATTGAGTTCGGCTTTCCGTAATCTGCGTTGATTCGGAATTGAACGAGTTCAACATGCCGTTCGATAAAAGCCGTTTAGAGCCTCGCGAGCCTTCTGCCTTCAGCCACTCTTCCTGAGAAACGCCTGAGCTTACCGCTTTGCTGGGAGGCAACGGGCCTATGCCTACTGCTTCGTTGGAAGGCAACGGGCCCGAATTTACCGCTTCGTTGTCAGTGCTTGCTGGAGAGCCGGCTGTTTTCAGTATCACGATGCCGTACGTAATCGTAATCGCTTCGCCGGGTACGGCGATTTCCTCGGCCCAAGAAGGAACCGACGTTGAAGTGGGGTAAACCGTAAACCTTGCTGCGTACAAGACTTCGACTTCATCGAACGGGTATACTATTGCTTGCGCGCTTGCGAACGCAATGAAAGCCA
The DNA here is from genome assembly GCA_043800965.1 of Microcaldota archaeon. Lineage (GTDB taxonomy): Archaea > Micrarchaeota > Micrarchaeia > Norongarragalinales > Norongarragalinaceae > JAZDMM01. Next base: position 1,302 of record JAZDMM010000070.1, read on the forward strand.
ATGCAATTGCGAGTAAAGTCGTTTTCAATTTAATCACGCTAAAGCTTTTTCAATTGCTTCCTCGATTGCACCGCCCGGGTACGAGGTCGCAAGCGGAGTTGGTGTTGCTTGAATAGGCTGCTCGACACTCGGCTGAGGCGATGCAACTAACGTAGGAGCGGGCGTTGCCGTTTCTTGCGGCGCAGTCAAACAAGCAGCTAATAAAATGACGAATACGACGCCGCCGGCCAACAAGATTTTCCGTTCCACTAACCAAAGTAATTCTTGTACGGCTTAAAAGGTTTTAGTTCAATTCGTTTCACTAGCTAATCACAAGGCTAAACCTGCTATTTCTAAGGAATTTCCGGAAAGGAAAATAAAACGGGAACGGCGTATTACTTCGCTAGAACCTTTGCTAATACCGAGTTAGACACTTTAGTGGCTGAAACTATTTTAGTGCTGGTTGAAGTTATTGCCGTAGGCAATACCTGCGCTTTTACCGTAGGCGTTGCAGTAACCACGGGTTGCACGTCCGCTTTTTCAACAAGCCCTGGATTCAACACTTGAACGGTTTTTTGTTCGGCAAACACTTTTTCAGGTGCCTGGCCGCAAGTGAAGTATACCTTGAATGCGTCGCTGTAAGGCTGAACATTCAAGTAATACCTGACCTCGTTACCGTTTTCTTCGTAGATCAACTCGTCGTTGTTCGGATTCGTGGTGATTATGCCGTCAAACGGCGCTTCAACCCACTTGAACGCGTTCAACGACTCGACTTTAGTGATGTAAGCGTTTACCAGAGTGATTTTACCCCAGTTGCGCGTGTATTCGTTGTTCTTATTGTATAAGCCGGCAGTAAACCAGTTAGATCCGCGTTGCATAGCCATTCCCGGGGCAGTTTCATCAATGCCGTTGTCAACAACGGTTCCGCCGACCGGAATCATTGCGCCTTGGTTGAATGCAATTGCATCCGGGCCAACTGAAGTGATTTTTTGAGAGTTTACTACTTCGTTGAATGTGAATTGCGCGTAGCCGCACGGCTCTTGTTCAGGCTCGGGTAGTGCGTTGAATGCAACGCAGTAGTATGTTTTGCCTAATTGCGGGGCTGTAATGTAATCAACGTTATCGTAGTTCAAAACATCCGTGTCACAATACATTTCCGCGCTTTCATCCTGGTTCGTGTTCATTCCAGAGAATTCAACGTATCCCTGCTTGAATACCTCGCGAACCCACAAGTAATTCGCGCCGTCAACGTTACTGATTTCGGCAAATGCTCTGCCGTTTGAGTTAGTAGGTCCAAACGTGTTCCATCCCGGCACTTCGCCTTGCTGATTACCCGGGTTATACACTACATTAAACTTCCACTGGAATTTCCAGTTGCTTTCGAAATGACAGTTCGGGTGTTGCGCGACAAAATTGAAAGCAGTTGCAGCATTGATGTCTGGTCCGCCTGCGCCCCAGTTCGGTAGATCCGATTCGTGGTCGCATACGATTTTGTCAGCGACAACGATTGTTTTTTGTTTAGGCGCGTTAAACGCAATGCAGTTGTAGGTTTCACCCGGTTGCGGGTTAATCACGAAATCATGGTTGTCGTAGTTCAAAACGTCTTTGTGACAGTACATTTCAGCGCTTTCGTTCTGGTTCGTGTTTGCGCCGGTGAATTCAATATAGCCTTGCTTCCAGACTTCACGCACCCAAATTTTAGCTGAGTTTTGCAAGTCGGTAATTTCAACTGATGCCATGCCGTTACCGTTAGTTGGGCCGAATGTATTCCATCCTGCTCCGGCATCGCCGAGGTTATCGCCCGGGTCAGATTCGTTTTCGTAAGCCCATTGGAATTTCCAGTTAGGCTGTAAGTGACAGCTCGGGTGTTGCGCTAGGAAATTCAGTGCGGTTTCCGAAGTAATGTCGGGTCCGCCCGCGCCCCAGTTAGGCAAGTCTGCTTCATTATCGCACATAATTTTCTGAGCCTTAATAGTCGTTTTCGGTTTAGCTGGTTGTCCGCAAGCGAATGATACTTTGAACGCGTCATTGTACGGTTGAATGTTCAAGTAGTATTCGACTTCGGTTCCATTAACCGTGTAAATAAGTTCATCGTCGTCGGGGCTAGTGCTGATGCTTCCGTCAAACGCTTTTTCAACCCAATTAAATCCGTTCATCGACTGAACTTTCGTAATGTACGCGTCAACTAAGGTAATCTTGCCCCAATTCCTGACGTATTCGTTATTCTTGTTGTACAAGCCGGCGCTAAACCAGTTGCTTCCGCGCTGCATAACCATGCCTGGCGCAGTCTTATCAATTGACGAGTCTGCAACATTTCCGCCAATTGGAATATACATGCCTTCGTTGAATTGCTGAATCGGCAAGCCAACTGAAACAACTTCAGCTGAATTAACCGTGTCTTCAAAAGTAAAGTAAGCGTAACCGCACGGCGACGGAGTCGGGGTAGGCGTTACAGTAGGCGTCGGAGTAATCGTGGGCGTAGGAGTAACAGTAGGCGTTGGCGTAATTGAAGGCGTTGGAGTCACAGTAGGCGTGGGGGTAATAGTTGGAGTCGGGGTAACCGTCGGCGTTGGAGTAGGTTGGCTTTCGTCAACGCAGCGAACGCTCACTGCATCAAGGAAGACGCCGAGTGAATTCGGTATTCCAACGTCCTTGAAGTGCAGTCGTGTAATCGAGTTCGAAGCGGTGAACGTGTAAGAGTAGGGAGTCCAGTGCGTAGTATCCGTTCCCGAACTTGAAATAACGTCTTTTACCTCGTTATTCCAGCCAAATTCGAGAAGGTTGTCGTTTAAGCCGGTGTTCGGTCTCGGCGAGTAAGCAAAATTAATGGAGTATTCGCGGCCCGGAACTGTAGGCAAGTCCTGGTAGATCTTTACTGATGCGGGTTCTCCGTTGAGAGAGCCGCCAGGCCCGTCCCAATCCGTGTCTAGCTCGGCATATTGGCTGCCTTCAAAAGGCATCCACGTGCTGTAACCGAATTGATATTCCAAGTAAGCGGGATTTGGCCTTTGGTGTCCGTTGAATTCGGTTTGGCTTGAAGCCCATTCAACGTTCCAAACCAAGCCGAGAGTGCCGTCTGCAAAGTAATCCCAGTGGTTGGGATTCGAGCTAGCCGGGGTTTCAAAACCGCCGTTTGCAACCAATTCTATTTCAGGGTCGCAAGGATTTTCGTTCAAGGCATTGAATGCAATGCAGTAGTACGTGCTTCCTGCTTGTGGGTTGAAAATGTAGTCATAGTTATCGTAATTCAACACATCGTTGTGGCAGTATAATTCGGCGCT
>JAZDMM010000111.1:0-10119 GCA_043800965.1 Microcaldota archaeon
GTGCTCGTGCAAGCGGATTCGCTTGTCGCTTATTCGGCAAAACGCCTGAATCGGCGCACCCGTCCTCTCGACTCCGTAAAAAGGAAAAGCTTGCGCGTACTTGCCGTCGAAAAAAGCCGCTTCTGCCAGGAATTGCGCGGCCGTTACCGCGCCTTGGCCTCCGCGTCCTTGAACTCTGATTTCAATCACTCAAACCACGTCCAGTAAAATTCTTTGAATCTCTACGAGCTGCGTTGACTCAAGCTGCTTTAGCGCGAACGCAAGCTTGTCGCGCGAGTCGGAATACAAGTCAAAAAGCTTGTCGCCTTGTTTTACCTTATCGTTTTTCACAACGAAAAACTCGATTCCGGCATTCTTGTCCGCGGGTGCTCCGAGGGCGCGCGCGATTTTCGAAATCGCCTTGCTGCTCACGTGTTCTATTACGCCCTCCTCTTTAGCGTAAACCGTTTTCTTGAATTTGCCGAGCCGCAAATCGGAAGGCTTGATTTTCGGGTTACCGCCTTGCGCCTTGATTATTTCCTTTAATTTTTCAAACGCCTTGCCGCTTTCAACGCGCTGCAACGCCATCTTATAACCTTCTTCCTTGGTAACGCCTTTGAACATTGACAGCAGGATTCCAGACAACAAACACGCTTTCTCAATCAAGCGCTCGTGCTTGCCCTCGCCTAAAGCCTCCAAAACCGCGCGCGCTTCGAAAACCGGGCCGATTTGCTTCAAAGCCGGCTCGCTTCCATCGGTGACCGTGCACTTGACTTTCATTCCAAGATGAGTGCCGAGCGACTCGAATTCCTGCGCAAACTTCTTCGCGCGCTTGCGGTCCTCGATTTTCGCGTCGCGGCCTACGGGCAAGTCAATCAAAACGAATTCCGCGCCCTCGGCTTTCTTTTTCGCGAGAACACTTGCGAGAACCAGGCTCTCGGGATCCAAACGCAACGGCCTGCGAACGCGAATCATCAAATCATCTGCAGCGGCCATATTCACTGCACCGCCCCAAACAACGCACCCGCCCGCTTTCTTGATAACGGCTTTAACCTGGGCGATATCAAGCTCAACCGGCGCAAGGCACTCCATCGCATCGGCTGTTCCCGAAGCAGAACTGATTGCGCGCGTGCAAGTCTTTGGAACGATTACGCCCATGGACGCCAATATGGCCGTGATTAAAATGGAAACGCGGTCGCCGGCTACCCCGCCTATGCTGTGAACGCTCGCGACCGGGCTCTTGTCAAAAGACAGCGCGCCCCCGGACTCGAAAATAGCGTTCGTTAAAGCAACCGTCTCGTCCGTGTTCAATCCACGGATGTAAACCGCTGTAATGAACGCGGATAATTCCTCCGGGCTCAAATTCTGTTGCATCAAGTCATCGATAATCTGCTTGAGCTCGCTCGCCTCGAGATTATCGCCATCGAGTTTTTTCCTGACGAACTCGAGCCCAGCCGGCCGCGGGGAATACGAAATCGAAATAACGTCGCCGTTTTTTACTCCCAAGGCATCCGCCGCTTCCTTGAACAAGCCTATCCTATCCTTTGGGAACGAACGGGAAACGTCGAGAATCGCGGAATAACTCTTCTTTCCGTAACGCAGGCAAACGCGGCCGAGCACTTGAAAATCCAAGTGGTGCGCGATTTGCTCGTTCAAAACCGCTTCGAAACGGCCTTGGTCGATATCGTAAACTTTTACCTTGAACTTCTTCACTTTGATTAACCCCTCTTCAAATCCAAACCGTATTCCCGCCAAACCGCAGGCAAGAGCGCGCCCGGCGAAACCACACCCGCTTCGGTAACGAACGCGGTGATGAAGCGCGCGGGAGTCAAGTCAAACGCGGGATTCAGTACTTTCACTTTCGGCATCTTGCGCGCTTCCGCCTTCGGAAGCACTTCTTCAACGGACCGGTATTCGATCGGTTCCTTTGCTCCCGACAAGGTGAGCGCGTCGAATTTGTGCAAGCCCGTGCAAGCGTAAAACTTTTTTCCGTACTCGCGCGCCTGCAACGCTATACCCGCGGTTCCGACCTTATTGACTAACTCGCCGCGCGCCGTAATCGCATCCGCGCCGACGAAAACCGCGCTCAACTCCTTGTTTTCCTGGAAAACGCTTGAAACCGCGTTGTCAACCACGAGAGTAACGTCGAGTCCGTAATCGCTAAGCTCTTTTGCGCTCACGCGGCCCTGGTAACGGGGCCTGCTTTCGCAGCAATAAACGCGAAACTTCTTTTTCTGGTCGTGCGCGCGCTTTAAAACCTGCATTACGGTTGAAGAATGGCAGTGAATCAGGACCGCACCGCGCCTTGGGACCAGGCGCGAGCCGTGCTCGGCAATAAGCTTGCGGTTTTCAATCGCTTTCTTTTCGTAGTGCTGCACTTCGAGCGAAACGAAGCTCCCGAGCTCGAGCGCTGAATTGGTTTTGAACGCTTTAGCCCTCGTCAAAACAAAGCGCAAGACGTTTCTCAGCGCCGGTTCGGTAGGGCGGGCTTTGCTTAACTCGATGGAAACGGAATGCAAGTGCGACAAGAGTTTGGCGGGGGAACTAGCGGGATGTTTTTTCGCCTCGTTCGCCAGCGCATTCAAGGCAGCGTCCGCAATCGCTTCCGCTCCCTGAATCCGTAAGGACTTGATTTGCGAAACGGTTTTGCGCGTGGAGGAGAGCATTTCGTTAAACACCGGCGAATGGTTTATTAACAGCACTATGAATATTAATAGTTGTTCATACCCTTATTTTCAGGCTTGTTTTTTGATTAAAGGTTTGACGGGAAATGGTTGAAGAAAACGATTTGAAGGCGAACGAAACGGTTAGCGCGAACTCTGACGCGTCAGAGCAGGACCGCGAAATAATGGAGTTTTTGAAGGAGAGCGCGCCTAGAATCCTCGTTATCGGAACCGGCGGCAGCGGCAACAACACTCTCAACCGCATGCAGGAAGTGGAAATCGTCGGCGCGAACTACGTTGCCATGAACACCGACGCCCAACACTTGCTTAAGACGAAAGCAGCCAGGAAAATTTTGATTGGAAAACAAAGCACTCGCGGCCGCGGAGCCGGAAGCAATCCGGAAGTGGGGGAGAAAGCAGCTGAAGAGAGCATTGAAGAGTTTCGCGAATTATTCAAGGACAGCGATTTAGTTTTCATTACTTGCGGATTAGGCGGTGGAACCGGAACAGGGAGCGCGCACGTTTTGGCAAGAACTGCCCGTGAAGCCGGCGCACTCGCGGTCGCCGTAGTCACCTTGCCTTTTTCAAGCGAGGGAACCAAGAGAATGCGCAACGCGCTCGACGGCTTGGACAAGTTAAAGCGCGCGGCGGACACGACCATTGCGATTCCGAACGACAAACTGCTTTACTTCGTTCCGGACTTGCCGTTGAACGCGGCGTTCAAGACCAGCGACATGGTTTTGACTAATGCGGTGAAGGGAATTACGGAATTGATTACCAAGCCCGGGCTTGTGAACTTGGATTTCGCGGACGTTAAAACGATTCTTGAAAAAAGCGGTACTGCAATGATCGGCTTGGGTGAAATGAAGGGAGAGGAATCCAAGAACCGCGTGGTTACTGCCGCGGAAAAAGCTCTTGCTTCGCCGTTGCTTGATTTGGATATCAAGGAAGCGAACAAGGCGCTGGTTAATATTACGGGCGGGCCCGGAATGACTTTAGGCGAGGCCGAGGCAGCGGTGCAGGCGATTTCGTCGCGCATCAACAAGGAAGCGCACGTGATTTGGGGCGCTACGGTTGATGAAACGATTAGCGATAACACGGTTCAAGTCTTGGCTGTTCTCGCGGGCATTAAGGAAGGAGCGCCTGCGCAGGAATCCGGTGACTTGGACGTTCAATTCATTTAAAGTGGTTGATTATGGGTATTGTTGAGATTGTATCCGGGTTTTTGACGCAGAGCCAGCGCGTTATAGCGATTACGCACAAGCCGAGAATGCACGAGTTCAGGCAAATGGCTTTGACTACCGCAATAGGAATGGTCATAATCGGCTTGATCGGCTTCGCGATCACGATGATAGCGTTGTTTTTGAACGGGGGCTTTTGAAAATGTTGTTCGCTTACAGGGTTACGGCAGGCCAGGAAAGCATAGTCGCGGACTTGCTTAACGAGAAAATCAAGAAGACGGAAGCGCCGATTAACGCGCTCATTGTTTCCCCGCGAATGAAGGGTTACTTGTTCGTGGAAGCCGAGAACGACGTTGAAGCAAAGCGCTTGATTACGAACGTTCCTCACGTTAAAGGAGTATTGTCGAAATCAATCGACTTGAGTGAAATCAAGGAATTGCTGGAAAGCAAGCCGCAAGAGCTCAAGCTCGAGAAAGGCGACTTGGTTGAAGTCACTGGCGGGCCGTTCAAAGGCGAGAAAGCGAAAGTGGTTCGCATTGACAAGGACAAGGAAGACGTTACCGTCGAGCTCATTGAAGTCGCGGTGCCGATTCCGGTCACGATCAAGCTCGGCATGATTAAAGTGCTTCCAAAATAAAAGGTGGTTTCTAATGGCAAAAATGACTGTTAATGCATTGATTGAAGGCGGCAAGGCAACCGCAGCCCCGCCGCTTGGGCCTGCTTTGGCCCCGACCGGAATCGATATTCAGAAAGTGGTTGCCGGAATAAACGAGAAAACAGCCGCGTTCAAGGGAATGCAGGTTCCGGTAAAGGTGTTAATCGACAAGAAAGCCAAGACTTTCGAAGTCGAAGTCGGCACTCCCCCCGCCAGCGCGTTAATCAAGAAGGAAGCGGGCGTTACCGCGAACGTGAAAGAGGAAGCCGGAGCCAAGGGAAAGAAAGTAATCGGCAACATCTCGATTGACCAGGCGGTTAAAATCGCGGGAATGAAGGAAAGCGCTTCACTCGCGGCAGGCAAGAAAAACGCGGTTAAGGAAGTTGCCGGCACGTGCTTGAGCCTCGGAATAACGATCGAAGGCAAGAACGCGCGCGAGTTCATTAAGGAAGTCAACGCCGGGAATTACGATTCCAAGCTCGCGGGGTAATGTTTTTATACCGCTAAAACCACGAACTTATTTCACTGATTCTCCCGTTGCACTAACACTGCGTTAGGAGGGGAGTAGGATTTAAGATGATTGACAAGAAAGTCATTGAACACGCTGTTGAGCAGGCTCTAGCCGAAGGCAAAGGCAAGCGCAAGTTCAGCCAAAGCATTGACTTGGCGATCAACTTCAAGGACATCGACTTCAAGAAAACCGAGAACCGGTTGAACATTGAGGTTGTTCTGCCGCACGTTTTCAAGCCCGTTAAAATCGCGGTTTTCGCGGAAGGAGAAACCGCAACCAAGGCAAAGCCGCTGGTTGACGCGGTGTATGGCTCTGCCGACATAGACTCTTTCGCTAAAGACAAGGTCAAGCAAAAGGAATTACTCGAATTCACGCTTCTCGCGGAACCGCGCCTCATGGCTCCAATCGGAAAGTCACTCGGCCAGTTGCTCGGCGCAAAAGGAAAATTGCCTCGCCCGCTTCCGCCTAATGTGGACTTGAAGTCGCTCGTTGACAAGACGCGCCGCACGAAAGTCATTAAGACGAAAGGCAAAGGACTGCCAACCGTGCACTGCGGCTTCGGCAACGAGGGAATGGCTGCGCCGGAGTTGGCTGAAAACGCTTTCGCGGTGCTGGAATCAATCGAGAAGAAAGTCGGCGAGAACAAAGTCAAGAGCGCGTTTATTAAAACAACAATGGGCAAGCCCGTCAAGGTGCAGTGAAAATGCCTAGCAAACAAGACAAAATCGAATTCGTGAAAAAGCTCGCGCAAGAGCTGAAAACCGCTAAAGTGATTGCGGTTGCGAGCAACGCGTCCCTGCCTGCGAAGCAATTCAACCTGGTTAAGAAAAAGACGCGCGATAACGTTAAGATTGTTTTAGCAAGGCACACGCTGTTGAAGCGTGCGCTCGAGGAAGGAAAACCGGAAGCGAAAGAGCTGTTGCAGTTCTTCGGCAACGGTTCGGTATTGATTTTAAGCGACTTGCCGGCATTCCGCTTGTTCGCGAAATTAAAGAAGAACAGGAGCAAGGCTTTTGCAAAGCCCGGCCAAATAGCGCCGAGCGAAATCACGGTTCAAGCCGGGGAAACCAGCTTGCCTCCGGGCCCGGTGTTAACCGAGCTCAAGAACGTGGGCATTCAAGCAAAGATTCAAGGCCCGAAAGTATCGATTATGAAGGACGTGGTAGTTGCCAAGAAAGGCGACGCGATTTCGCCGGAACTCGCCGGCGTTTTAGCCAAGCTCGGAATCGAGCCCGTGGAAGTCGGCATCACCGTGCAAGCGGTTTGGGATAACGGAACCGTTTACAAGGGCGTGGACTTGGATGTCGATGACGAAGCTTACTTTAACAAGTTCGTTGAAGCGTTCCAGAACGCTTTGAATCTCGCGGTTTCAGCAGAGATTTACAATGCAACGAGCACCGAGGTTATTGTTAGCAAGGCCGCGCGTGAAGCGAACGCGATTCAAAAGCTGGTTGATGGGAAATCCGGTGCCAAAGATGAAGCGAAACCGGCTGCCGCAGCTGAAGCGCCCGTCGAAGAAAAAAATGAAACTGACGTTAAAGCCAACGCCGAAGGCGCGGGCGAAGTAAGTCAAAATGCTTAATGGAGGAGATTTGAATGCAGTACGTGTACGCCGCAATGTTGTTGCACTCCGGTGGCCAGCAGATAACCGAGGAATCGGTTAAGAAAGTATTGGCCGCGGGCAACGCTAAAACCGATGACGTGAAAGTCAAGGCTTTAGTCGCTGCTTTGGAAGGCGTCAACATCGACGAAGCCGTAAAGCAAGCCGCAGTGGCACCGGTAGCCGCAGCTCCCGCAGGCGCAGCAGCCGAGGAAAAGAAGGCTGACGAGCCGAGCGAAGAGCAGAAGGAAGCCGAGGCGTCAGCTGGTTTGGCTAGCTTGTTCGGTTGATTCATTCCCTTTTACGCCCGGGTTTTTTACTGTCCGGGCTTAATCTTATTTTTAAAATGAGTATCCGGGTTAGCTTGCGCTAACCCAGTTTCCGCTTTGGCATTTCAGAGTGTTGCTTAATACGTAATTATTAGGATAGCATTCGCCGACCAGCAGGCAGTCGCCGGTTTTACAGCAAGCGTCCTGAAAATGGAAGGTGTTCTTGTAATAATCCTCAGTGCAAGCTTGGCCTGCGGCACACGGACAGGAACCGTAATTGTCGTAAGGCTCGCCCGGGTTAGCCGTGGGCGTTGCAGTTGGTGAAACAAAAGGATTACCCGTTGGCGTGGCAGTAGGCGTTGAAGTCGGGGTTGCCGTGGGCGCTGGCGTTGGTGAAGGACTTGCGCCCGCGGTCGGAGTTGCTGACGGTGAAGAAGTTGGAGTAGGTTGATTTGACGCGCTAGGCTTTGGTGAAGGGGTTACAGAAGCCCAAGGCGGCGTAGTGGAGGTTGATTGGGCGGGAGTTGAAACGATGGGCAGTGGAGTCGGGGATGAAGGGAGGTTTGTTGATTCAACGGGCGAGTAAGTTGGAGTTGTTGGCGCTGCTTGCGCTTCCCTGCACTCGCCGAGGCAGCAGTAGTTAGTGTCTGACGCGCGAGTCATTTTACCGGAACAAACCTGCGTCGAATCACATGCCTGGCCGTTTAACTCGGCGCAGTTTTGCGTTTCAGCACACCCGGATATGAGAACGAAGAAGAAAATGAGTATTAGAACGTTTTTCACTTCTTTTCCACCGGTGTCCAAGACCCGTTAAGGCAATAGTAATCGTAATGGTCGTCGGTGTTCAAGAAACTGTCGTATTCACCCCAGCACCAGCCTTGCCAAAGGCAATAATCGGGGGCGCAACAGGAATTCGGCTGGACTTCAAAATTAAAGTCTATCTTGCACTCTTCACCAGCGTTTACACAAGACGAGTTAGCGCAAGGAATCGCGTCATACTCGTCGGGGATAGTATAGTTTTCCGGAATTAAATCGCGTGATACCGGCGTGGCACGCGGGGTAGGACGCGGCGAAGGAGAAGGCCTTACCGAAACTTTGGGGGTAGGCAATGAGAAAGAGGGCTCGGCAACCGAAGTCGGGCTCGGCGAAGGGCTTGAAGGCTGCGGCTGCAGGCATCCGGAAAACAACAGAAACAATGCAATCAACGCAAGCGTCTTTTTCACGGCCTTCACTTCACCAGGGATTTCAAGCCGCGGGAGATGCCTTGCCGGGCTGCAAGCGCGGGCGCGGAAGGTTGAGCGGGGCTTGAATATTTAACGCGAATGCAAGCAAAGTACCGATGGTTGTCCCCGTGTAAGTAATGGGAGCAAGGATTTCTTCGGCAAACTGAACCGGTAGGTTGCGCTTGCTTTTCCACTCGGTTAATACCTCTTTTTTCTCTGACGGGGAAACCGATAACACGGTTTCAGCGGAAAGCGACATAAACGCAACGTCTTTCTCGTAGTCTATGGAATAGTTGAAAACCAACACCAAATCATTGCCGCGTTCTTTAACGTCAATAATATCAATTTTAACGTTCATGCCTTTGGCCGAAGTATCCCACTTCATGCGCTTGGCTGAAATCTCGGTAATCCTAGTATCGATTATTGAAACCATTAAAACACCTCTAAAACGCAAGAAGTACTTTGCCGAAAAGCGCTAAAAAGCCTTTTGGTTTTGTCAAACCTGCACTTGCTGGCCCGGGCTTAAAACTATAGGCGTGACCTTGTCGGACTTTACTCGGCGCGCGAAATCAGCTGGATCAGCTTGAATGTCCTTGAACGTGCCGTAGTGCATGGGGATTACCACGCGAGCCTTCATTTTCTTCACTGCCGTAACCGCGTTAAACACGTCCATCGTGTATTTCCCGCCTATCGGAATAAACGCAACGTCAGCGTTCACTCCGCTAAAACCGTAGTGATCGTAAGTATCGCCCGCGAAAAACACGCTCTTGCCTGCTGTTGAAACAAGGTAACTCACTGCGTAAGCGCTTTGCGGGTGCTTGGCTTCCATGACTTTGATGTCAACGCCCATTATCGTGAAATTGTCCCCTGCTTGAACCGGGACTTTGCACCTGGCGGGAACATCTAGCCCGGATAAAACGTTTTGAGGCGCAACCACTTGAGCCATTGCCTTGCCTTGAATAATCGAAACGTCATGCGGGTTGAAGTGGTCGAAGTGCTCGTGGGTAATGCAAATTAAATCCGGTTTTCCGGCTTGTTCCGCAGTGCAAGCGGCTTTAACCAGGCGCCCGCCTTGGCTGTCGGCTTCGGACTGGAACCACGGGTCGAACATTATTTTCCTGGAAGGAAACTCGACCATGAAAGTCGCGTGCCCAAAGTACTTGATTAACACTCGAATCGCCTCTCAACACTTAATAAGAAAACGAGTATAATTAAGCTTTACGAAGTTGGTTAAATGATGAGATTCGGCCCCTCCGGGAACCCGGGCGCTAAAACGATGCACGAAGCAGTTGGGCTAATCAAGGAAATGGGCCTGGACGCCTTTGAACTCGCCTTAGTCCATCAAGCCCGCACCAGAGAAGGCGAGGCCCGCTTGATTGCGGAGGAAGCCAAGAAGCATGACGTAAGCATCAGCGCTCACGCGCCGTATTACGTCAACCTCTTGACTCCCGACAAAGCCAAATTAGAAGCCAGCCGCAAGCGCATTCTAGACACTTGCCGCATCGTTTCCTGGTGCGGCGGCGGGAAAGTCGTGTTTCACCCCGCGTACTACGGCAATTTCTCTAAAGAAAAAGCAATAGAGAAAGTCATTGTCGAAGTCGAACACCTCCAAAACCAAGTAAAAACCAATAATTTCAACGCGATTCTCGCTCTTGAAACAACCGGCAAGCACTCGGCTTTCGGCTCTCTCGAGGAAACCCTCGCGGTTTGCAAAGCCGTGAAAGGCGTTTCTTTTTGCATTGACTTCGCGCACTTGTACGCGCGGTGCGGCGGGTGCGTAAAGACTAAAGAGGATTTCGCAATGCTGTTGAAGCTCGTGCGAACGCGGCTCGGCGAGCGCGCATTAAAGGACTTGCACTGCCACTTCAGCGGCATTCATTATACGGAAAAAGGCGAGCGCAACCATCTCCCAATCTCAAGCAACAGCCCGCCGTTCAAGCCATTAGCCGAAGCCCTGCACGCCTTCAACTGCAGCGGCACAATAATCTGCGAGGCGCCGGACCCGTCCGGAGACGCCTTGAAGATGAAAACGATTTAC
>JAZDMM010000119.1:0-12508 GCA_043800965.1 Microcaldota archaeon
CCTTGAGCAAAAGTACAACAGCTCGGCCTTGACAATTCAAATCGGAAACACGCAAGGACAGCAGTTAGTAATCCAGAGCATCACTGTTGCCACAGTCAACGCAACCGCGCTCAACGGTGACACGACTTTGTCCGCCGGAGAGTCGTCGGTTATCGAGGCAACTGGATTAAACTGCGGAACAGCCGGAGACAAGTACACCGACACTGCGGTCATCATCACTTTTGACACGGTCGGCGGCATCTCAGGCAAAACCGATTCCGGTACAATCTCAGGAGTTTGCGCGTAAGCGTAACACTCCCCTTTTTTCTTTTTTTAATTGAGTTTAGCGTGCAGCAACACTTTTAAGTGGCTTGAACTAGTCTAATTCTGGTGATGAAATGAAGTTGCGTTATTTCAGTGCGGTTTTTCTTTGCTTAGTTGTTTTTCTAGCCGGTTGCATCGAAATCACGCAACCCGCTTCAACAGTGCAACCAGTTGCTTCACCGACTTCGATAGTGATTCCTTCGCCGGTGGCATCCCCGTTGCCTAGCCTTGTTGCTTCGCCGATAGCGTCTCCTTCGCCATCAATTGTGCCTAGCCCTGTGCCATCGCCAACAATAAGTCCATCACCGTTGCCGTCACCAACTCCGACAGTGATTCCGTCACCTGTTCCCAGCCCAATTCCTTCGCCTATCGCGGAATTAACTGACTGCGGAACAATAGGCTTATTCGACGCTGCAGGCTGGACTTGTTTCGCTGACGCAACTGAAAACTGCGGGCTAGCCAAAATCCTCATGTCGGTTAACATGGGGGCAGGAGACTACAACACGCTTTACGAAACCACTGGCCAAGAAGGAAGCTTGTGCCTCGTTCACTCGGACATAACCGCTCCGGAAGGATCAGACTCGAACGGTTTGTACTTCAACTGCAAGATTCAACCCGAAGTGCTAACCGGCATACTAAACGAATGGGCTCAAGGCCATTACAGCACTTCCAACGGAATCCCTCAAAACTCGGAAGAATGCGAAGGGACGATCGGCTGAACGTATTTATTCACTTGCGGGCACCAATAATACCGAATGATGACCGCAAAATTGTTACCCGAGCCGCAAGGCAGTGAAGATTGACGGACGGTCTGACGCTTTTCCTGTATGGGAAACCAAGGTTTCCCCTAGAAAAAAGTTTTCCACACCCTTTCCTACGCCGACTCCCCTTCCACGTCGACGTTTTTCTTTTGCGCGGCGCCATCGCACTTTTCTTTTCTTAAAAGAAAAGGGCAAGGCAAAAAGTTTTCCACACCCCTTCCTACGACGTTTTCTTTTCCAGCGGTGCCATCGTCGTCATCCGGGAGCGCATCGCCCGCCGCCGACGCAAACCCAGCCGTTTAAGCAGCATCTCCACCCGCCGCAGTTAACCGCGTAGTGGCCGGGCTCGCAAGTGATGCCTCCTCCGTTTTGCACAGTTGGCTTAACAGCCTTGCAGCAGGTTACTGCTTCAGACGAATCGCTTGGCACTATTACGCTGTCAGCGTTGCAGCATTTGTCATATCCCTGATGGCAACACATCTCGTTGCCGCCGCAATTCATATACTGCGGCGTTTCTCCAGAGCATGCCGCCTGGCCTCCGCTAACATAAATGTTCACGTCTTGGCAATCCTCCCATCCGACCAAGTCTATCACGCAAACTTGCATTGCGAAAGTGCCTGCTTGGGACGGCGTTCCGCGAAGGGTTCCGTCAATCCACAACATCAAGTCAAGCGGGTACGGGCCTTGGTTCGAAGAGTAGCCCACGAAATGGTAAGGAGGCGTGCCTCCCGCAACACTGGAAGCAAAGTTCACGTTGCATTCAACGCCGACTTCGCATTCCACGTCCTCCACCTCGAGCTGCGGAGGCTCGGGAATGGTTTCAATGCGCAACTCGATCTCGCGCGCCTGCGGAGGGTTTGAAGAGTCTGAAACCACTACAGTGAACGGAGGCGAAATGCTTCCAACCGAATTTTGAAGCCTTCCGGTTCCGCTTATCGTGCCATTCGGACTCAAACTGAATCCTGCAGGCATGCTCGAGCCTTTCTTTATTTCCCAAGAGTAAGCGGGCTTTCCGCCCATTACCGTTAAAGTGTAAGAACCCGGCTCGCCGTCTATCCACGCAGGCAGCGTATCGATGTCAATGTAAAACAATGGGTCGGTGGAAACTTGCGTGGACAAAATTGGAAACTGCTTGATTTGAGTCGCGTCAACCGAACCAGCTAAAAACGCGTTGATGCCGGTTTGCAATCCGGCCAAGCCAGCCGAAGCTGAAAGCGCAATCGAGCTGCCGGATTCGGTTTCAAGGTTTATGGCTTTGCCGTCTTGCTTGCCATCCAGTTCTCCATCCGACCAGTCCTCGGCCAAAGCAGTAGCCAACTGAGCAGGTTCAACGTTCATTGCGTCGGCTTCTTCCACCAAGCCAGAGAGCAGCAAGCCGTATTCACGGGCTTCTTTAGCTGAAATGCTTATTGCCGAAGCGTCGTAGGCTGCAGTGGGCATGCGCCAGATTACGTTTTCCTGCCGATACTGCTGACTCACGGCAGTATTTGCCGCGCGAGCAGCAGCGTCAAGAGCAACACCTTTGCGAACCGAATGTTGCGCCAGTGCCGCCGCCATTTCGGTGAACGGCGTTACAACCGCCACGTCATTTACCGCGGGAACGAATGTGCGCATTACATAATCGTCCGGCAATCTGACCGAACGTACAACGGGTTTTCCGTAAGCCTCGCTTGCCGGCTGTCCAACGTCCTCGAAATAAGCGCCGCCAGTGCTTTCCACGAGAAAGCGGCTGGTGGGTTGTGATAGTTTAAAGTCAGCCTCGCCAACTTCATCTGTTTGCACTGGCCCAGCAAGCAATTCATTCTTGCTTCCGTCGGCATTCAAACTGTAAACGCTCACTGAAGCGCCTTCAACCGGGCCTTTGAAATACACTACTACCGACAGAACGTCTTGCGCTCCCTCGACTTGCGGCGTGCCACTAACGCCGTCATCTTGCTGCGGTTCCGAGCAGCCTAAAAGGAGAAGTGCAAATGCAAGCAACGCGAACGCGGCGATTTTGCGCATAGCCTGCATTAGGAAGCACTCTTTAAATATAATTACTCTAAGCTTTCGGGATTACGCGGCTTTTCCCCCGTGTCGTCTTAAGCCGTTCGTTTCCCAAATTGTCAAAGCAAAGGTTTTAGAATGGTTTAGAAGTTTTATCTTTCATGGCAAACCTGCAAATGCCGCAAATTTCAAACCGTTTGAAGTACTTCATAATCATTGCCATTGTTGCGGTATTTCTTTTAGCGATTACAGCTCCTTCGGAAGCGCCTTCGGAAGAGGCGATCATAGAAGGCGCGTTAGCGAGTACGGTCACGATACACAACGATGTAGCCCTTGGTTCCGGGGTAATAATCGGCGGCGATGATAAAGAAAGCTGGATTTTGACCAACCGGCATGTCGTTGACCCCGACTTGGACGGCAGCGGCGCTCCGAATCAGATTGTTACCATGCAGGACGGCAGGACTTTTTACCCGTCCGCAATTCTAATTCCGCCGTACGACGGCATAGACCTTGCCTACGTCACCATTTCGTTAGGAAACGCTCCAATCGCCAATATTGATTACAACTATGCCCCGAAAACGGCGGAGAATGTTGCGGCAGTCGGCTCGCCGTTAGGGCTTGAAAACACGGTTACGACCGGCATCGTTTCCGCCGTTCGATACACCACCTCGGAAAGCGGTTACAAGACCGAAGTCATTCAAACGAGTGCACCGATCAACCACGGAAACAGTGGTGGCGGGCTGTTCAGCCTTAAAACGGGAAACCTGCTTGGCATAAATTCTTTCGGGCCCCCCGAGGAAGCGAACTCCCAAGGAATAGGCTTCGCGTACAGCATAAAACTATTCGGCGATTTGCCGAAGAACAATTGGCGCAGCCTTGATTTGAGCCCGCCTTCCTACTGCCGCGCGAATTGGGAAGACGAGGGACTGGAAAAAATAGAATTTGGCGAGTGCTCGCAGTTTCCGCCGTGGTGGTGCAATCCATCCGCCGGCGATGTAGAAGAAAGAGCGGACCTTTGCGGCTGTCCCAGCGGTTATTCCGCTTCGGGTGAGGAGTGTGTAGCAACTCAGCTGTCTAATGAACAAATCATGCAGGACACGACCATAACCCTGGAGTCCGGCTTTATGTGGTATTACGGCGGGGACGTGGCGAGCCTATCTACTTCCGAAACGCTTCATTACATCGTTTCGTCGAACTTGCCCGTAAACATAGACGTCGTGCCGTCGAAACAAGACTTCCGCGACGCGTTGCAGGGCTTGGACTATAACACCTACCCCTCTTGTTCCGCTTCAAACGTTTACAGCTACGACAAGAGATGCACGCTCGACAAAAACGGCGGCATACTCATAGACAATTCCAACGCCGCTTCCGCAACAATCCACGTCGTTGTAAAAACCGCCGGCTGACCGACGACTGTTCTCCTGAACGCTTTTTGCTATATTAACTTTGGCCACTGCTTTGCTAACGGCATCATTTTTAAGTGTCAGCGGCTTTCCTTTTTTCATGAACGCTTTTGCTTCAAGCAGGATTTTTTTGCTCATCGCTCTAGTTTTGCTGGTCGGCTGCATTCAACCAACCCCGCCTGCAGATTCGTTTTCCTCTCCTTTTCCTTCACCAGCCGCTTCGCACGCGTCGAGCGTTGCACCAGTAGCATCGCCCGAGTCTTCACTTGACGCGTCTCCACTGCCTTCAGTTGGCGTCCAGGCTTCTCCCGCGCCTTCCTTCGGCGTTCAAGCGTCCCGGGTGGCTTCAACCGCGGTGCCCGAACAAGCAGGATTGAAGCTTGAGGATTACGACGGCGGAGTCTTCACCATAAGGAAGCCCGTGGGCTGGAGCATTGCAGTCGGAGGCTCGTGCGAAACTTTTTCATTCGTGATTAAAGACGGGACCGTGCCTCAACGGCAGATATTTTATTTCGGCGAAATCGGGCCGGTTTACTTGGATGAAAGCCAGAAAACCCTTGACCGGCAGTACATGGACATGGGCGGATACCCGATTTTCTGGTATGAGATGCCGGTTGTAAAGCCGCTTACGCCTGAAAACTTTTTGCAAGCAGTGCCAGTGCTTTCCGAGACGTCCTTGCTTAAGCAATTCATGACTGCCTTGCCTGAGTTGCGCGATGCCGAAATCATTTCATCGAAAACAGTTGAGTCGCCGGTTGCAGGGAATACGAAGCTGATGCGCGCCTTATTCAAAGCCGGAAGCGGCGCAAGCGAAGGACTAGGTGAAGGACAGTTCTTCCTTACGGTTAGCGAAGTGCTTCCCTTGACCGGTTTTGCTTCGGGTGGAATAGGCTACGGCTTTACTTTCGTCGGGGTTTCAGCCGGGAAAAAGGAATTCGCGGGCTTGGAGAAAACGCTTTTGGAAAGCATCAACAGCTTTTCATTTTCGGGGGATTACGTTGCTGACTGCCTGAGGCAACAGCAGAAAACGACTGAAGCCATACTGAAAGCAGGGGAAACCCTTTCCGAAACGTCTGACATAATAATGTCGGAGTGGGAGCAGCGCAGCCGTTCGGACGACATTCTTTCGGAAAAGAGAAGCGACGTGATTTTAGGGCGCGACCGCGTGTACGATCCGGATACGGGCGTGGTTTACGACGTTGAAAACGGTTTTTACGATGATTACAACATTAACCGCGAAAAATTCGATATGAACCGCCTGCAACAGCTGCCTGCAGACGACTGGGGTTTGTGGACCGCGGCTACTGAAAACGCAGACAAGATTCATTAACGGCCGGCGCGTTAAACGCCGAGCAGTGAAGCCAAGCCGAATGCGGTGGCTGTGCCTAAAACGAATGAAACCGCCGCCACCCGCTTGAAGCCGCCGTTAATTGCGTCAGGCAGCAGTTCGGCAAGGATCACGAACGCCATGGCTCCTGCCGAGAACGATAAGGCAAACGGAATAGCCCAAATAATAGAGCTCAAAAGGAAAAATCCGGCTATGGCCGCTGCGAATTCTATTACCCCCGAAAGTATTCCCAAAGAAAACGCGCGGTTTGTGTTTACCCCATAGCCTGCTAACGGCGCTGAAACAAGAAAGCCTTCTGGAGCGTCTTGCAAAGCGATGGAAGCGGTTACTATCCAGCCAAGCGGAGTAGACCCGGCGAAGGCGGATGCGATTGCCAAGCCTTCCGGAATGTTGTGCAAGCTGATGGTGCCTGCTAAAAGCGCGGCTTTTTTCTTGGCTTGAGTGATGTTTGTTTTTTTCAAAAGCAGGTGCACGTGCGGAACTATTTTCTCGCAAGCGAAAAGCACGGCTACGCCGGTTAATGCTCCGGCTATCACAACCGAATCTCCGGCTAGACGCGCTTCCCCGATCATTTCGAATATGGAGTAAGCCATCACGCCCGCGGAAAAGGCCAGCAGGGCGGAGAAAGTCCGTTTGTTAATGCTTTTGAACAGCAGAATCGCTGCTGCTCCCAGAGACGTTGCCAGCATTGCAGCTGAAGCGCCTAAAAACAAACTCGCGAAATCCATTCAGGATACTAGCGCCAGCCGCTTTTTTAGTCTACGCTTGCAAGAAGATGCGCGTGCCGTATTCAATAAAGGCTTTGCGAAGTGAGCGGGTAATTCGTCGTCTTCTTGATGTCGCTGAAGCCGAGAATGCTTTGGGAAATACGCGCAAAGCCGATTCCGGCTCCGCAATGCAGAACAGGATTGCTTTTCACGATATTCAAATAGCCTTGGAATTCTTCGATGGTGACCCCGCGCTTAGATAAAATCGCGTACATATTGCTTTCAAGCAAGCGCTTGACTAGAGTTTCGTAATCGTTCTCGCGCTCTGCAGAACCCGCGCTCTCGCCGGAAAACGGCATTATCAAGTCGGCGCTGTTCACAACCGCCGGGTTATCCCGGTTCAACCGCATGTTAAAGAACTTGATTTCCTGCGGAAAGTGCGTGATGAACACCGGTTTTCCGCCGTGTTCTTCAATTACCCGCATTTCGTCTTCGTGCTTCAAGTCAGAGCCCCACGGCAAGCCGCAAAGCGTAATCGCGTCCGTGTACGTTATGCGCTGGAACGGCTCAAGATAGCTCTCGCAGCGTTCGGTGCAGCCGAGCGCGTCCAAATCAGCGCGCGCTTTCTTTAACGCGCTCTTAACCATTGCGTGAACTATGCCTTCGATGGTGTGGAGCATTAACTCGAAATCGCCTTGCCTCTCGAATTCGACGAGCGTGAACTGGTTCAAGTGCCGGTCGTCGGTGCGCGGCTCGGCGCGCGAGCTTGTCATTACCGTCCAGACTTTCTCGTGAAGCGGAATCTTGGCTTCCAGATAAAGCTGCCCGGTTTGCGCTAGGAACGCTTCGCAGCCGAAGTGGTCGAGTGCGTAAAGCGTGTCAACGTTCTCGCACGCGCCAGTAATGCGCGTAATAGTCGGCGTTTCCACCCAGGTAAATGCGTTTGAAAGAAAGTATTCGAGCGCGCCCTCGTAAAGCGCGGCATTAACCCGGTCTATTGACTCCATTTCCTTGGAGCAAATGCATTCAAAGCGGTCCTGCAAGCAGGCTAGAGCCTTAGTTCGTTCGGTCATTGTCGTCCACCCTTCCTAAAGGAGCTGCGCGAGGCATTTATAAGTGTGTTGAACAATATTCTACAACAATGACCAAGACACTAGATGCGCTGAGGGAGTTCCTCACCGAAAACGAAGCGCGCGCGTATCTCGTGCTGCTTAACGGCGGCTCGATGAAAGCCGGGAGAATATCCAAGCAAGCCGGGCTAGACCGGAGCTCGACTTATAACGCCTTGCAGTCGCTAATCCGCAAGGGATTTGTTTCTTACGTGAAAATAGGGCTCATTAAATGGTTCCAGCCGTCGAGCCCGGACGCGCTCCGGAGTTTTCTCAAGCGAAGGGTTTCCTCCTTGGACGAGGTGCTCCCCGATTTAAAGAAGAAATATTCGGCTGCGAAGCTCGAGGAAAACGTGCGGCTTTTCAAAGGCGTTGAAGGCGTGAGGGCGGTTCTCGAGGACGTGGTTGAAAGCGGCAAGCCGAACCGGATTTTCGGTTCCGAAGGACAAGTCGAGGAAAGCATGCCTTTGTTCGCGCGAAAGTTCATTCCGTTGCTTCAGAAAAAAAAGATTCCTGTGCGCAGCATAATCCGGGAAGGCCGGCCAATGAAGCAAGCTAAGTACAGGCAGGTAAAGCGCATTCCCATGCGCGCCAAATCCCCGGTTGTGACGAACGTTTACGGCAACAAGATCGCGATTATTTTGTGGAGCGACCCGCCTGAAGCTATTTTGATAGAAAACAAGAAGGCGGCGGATGCTTACAAGGAGTTTTTCGACTTCATGTGGGATAACGCCAAGTGACCGAGGATATTTTAAGTTGCGCGGCTTCTTGTTTTAAGGTGATGTTTCGTGTTTGAATCCATTGGCCGCAGTTGGAGTTTGTTCAAGAAGAGCTTTGAATTACTGATGTTAGACAAGGAGCTACTGGTTTTCCCGATTCTATCAGGTTTCTTCGGCTTGCTTCTTTTGATTGCGTTCATCTTCCCGTTATTTATCGCCGGCTTAGTGGACGCGGAGGGCATTTTGTTTTACGTGATTCTGTTCTTGTTTTATTTCGCCATTACGTTTATAGTCGTGTTTTTCAACGCGGCATTGGTTGGCGCGGCTAACATTCGCTTGAACGGCGGGAACCCAAAGCTCGGTGACGGAATCAGGATCGCGTTCGAGAATCTCGGCTCGATAATCGGGTGGTCGCTTATTTCCGCGACAATCGGCGTTATTTTGTCCGTCTTGTCTTCAAAGACAAAGGACAATTTTATAGGCCAAATCGTTACCCGCATTTTAGGCGCGGCTTGGAGCATTATAACTTTTTTCGTAATCCCGATAATGGTTATTGAAAAAACCGGGCCGGTTACTGCCTTGAAGCGGTCCGGCTCCATCGTAAAAGACCAGTTCGGCGAAACCATGATCGCGCAATTCGGCTTCGGCGCAATAACCGGTTTCGGCGTAGTGCTTTCGCTTGTTCTCGGCGTCGTATTGTTTTTCCTGCTTGCTCCTTTGGGCTCGGTTGGAATAGGCGTTGCCGTTTTCATTACGCTTTTCCTTGTTTTCGGAGTGATTCTGCTTTCGAAGACGTTGAACGGCATCTTCATCGCGGCGCTGTACCATTATGCGACTACCGGCGAAGACCCGGAGAATTGGAATCTCGGCGAGCTCGTCGAGTCCGCCCAGCGCTGAATCCGATTAGAAACGCTTAAATTGCATTTTCGCTACTATTAGTAATACTTTTTTGTTTGGTTTTGTTTTTTTATTTTTTTCAAAACATTTGCAAATGGGTTATGAAAAATGAGAGTTGCTATGCTTGGCTGGGAGTTTCCGCCGTTCATGAGCGGGGGCTTGGGCGTTCACTGCGAGCGCTTGAGCAAGAGCCTAGCGCAAGCGGGAGTCGACATTGATTTCTTCATGCCCGCGAACGGGTGCAAAATGAGCGCGTCCTCGGTTAACATGGTTCCGGTTTATTATTCCAAGGAACACGCGGGCATGAACGAGAAGTTTCTCGACCCGTACCGCCGCTTGAGGCAGGAGATGGCGAACGTAAAAGACAAAAACGATTTGATTAAAAACGCGAAAACAAGAAACCTGAAGAAAGTCGATGCGTACAACCTGCGCGTTGCAAAGAAAATAGCGGAAAGGCACGAGAGCAAGCCTTATGATTTGGTTCACGTTCACGGCCGGTTTAATATCGGCGCTGCGATTTTGGCAAAGCACTTGTGCGGAGTGCCTTCTGTCTGGACTGTTCACAGCACGATTTTCGACGAGGCTGCGGAAGGCAAGCCAGATCGCTTGCAGTACGACGTGGAGAAAATGGGCGCTGCCGACGCCAACAAGATTATTGCGGTTTCCAAGAGAACCAAGAGGCAAGTCGCTAAAGAGTTTAACACGAAGAAAAGCAAGATTGAAGTGGTTTACAACGGGATTGATTATTCCGATTTCAATGCCTTGCGCCCCAGGAAGGCAAAGCGCAGCAAGGTTTTGTTTCACGGTCGCTTAACCGGGCAAAAGGGCCCGAAGTATTTCCTGATGGCCGCGCGAAAACTCATGCAGGAAAACCCGCTTGCTTCGTTTATTATGAGCGGGAAAGGGCATTTGCGCGAGAGCTTGGATTTCTTCGCCCGGCAGCTGCGCATAAAACGCAAGGTTGATTTCCCTGGTTTTATTCCGCAAAGCAAGCTCGCGCAGTTGTACGCTGACAGCGACGTTTTTGTTCTCCCGAGCGTTTCCGAGCCGTTCGGCATAACCGTTCTCGAAGCAATGGCTGCGGGAACTCCCGTAGTAATGTCAAAGACTTGCGGAGCCGGGGAAATAGTCAAGAATTGCGTTAAAGTGGATTACTGGGACATTGACGGAATGGCTGAAGGAATGAATAAGTTGTTGACTGACGATGCTTTTCACGAGGAGATGAGCGTAAAAGGCCGCGAGGAAGCAAAGCAGTTTTCCTGGGACAAGGTTGCGCTCGATACTCTCCGCGTTTATTCCTCGGTTTGAATCGCAACCGTTTTATTGCGTTAGCTTGTTTTAACTGCATGAAGGTATTATTTCTCATAACTGAGCTGCAGAACCCGGTCGGCGGCTTGCATCGTTTTGCCACGGAATTGCTGCCGGTGTGGCGCGAGAGCTTTAGAAAAAAGGAAATAGAATTCGAGCCCGTTGTTTTATCCCTCAAGGACAAGTTCGCCGCGCCAGGGGACTTGGTTTCGTGCAGTGATTTCAAGACTCCGGAAAACGTTTCCTTGTTCGAAGGCGTGCGCGGAGGAGAAAAGTGTTACTTTCTTCAGTCGTCTTTGGATACGCGAGGACAGCAGGATTTTCAGAAAATGATGTGGGACAAGTTCAGGATTAAATCCATGAAGCACGCTACGTGGGCTTTTTACCAGCAGCTTATTTCGTATTGGAGCGCGGTTAATGCGGTTTACCCGGAACTGTCTAAAAAACACGATATTGCGCTGGTTGACGCGCAAGATTGGCTGGCGTTTCCGGCTGGCTTTCTTTTGAAAAAGAATTACGGCTTGCCTTTGCACTGCCGTTTTCACTCCGGGGAATTCGGCCGTGCAATGGGAAAGCCGGATCCAGAGGCACCACCGCTTACGATTGAGACCGCGGCTTTTCAGGAAGCGGATTTCATTCAAGCGGTTTCGGTGAGCGAAATGCGTTTCGAGTTATACCGATTGCTTGAGTTGAAAGAGGAATTGTCAAGGCAGTTCGTGAATCGCGGCGAAAAATGGCTTGATTTTCAAGAGGTGAGAGAACAGGAATACCAGGATTTTCTGCTCACGGAACAAACGCTAATGGAATTATCCGGCAAGCGCTGCGCCGGGTTGCCGAACGGAATCATCTTGGATTCGTGGCTCGAGGTTTCCAAGGATGACGTCGAAGCCGGAAAGAAAATCCTTAGTGATTTGCTTCCGGAGCGCGAGAAAGTCGCGGTGTTCATAGGCCGGCCCGCGAAAATCAAGGGAATTTACTCGCTTTTGGATGCATTTAAGGAACTCGACAAGAAATACGGCTTAGTTATTTTAAGTCATTTCACGCCTCACGGCTTCGAGGAATTCATGAAGCAATTGACTGACCGCGGGGTTCAGGAAAAAGTTGTTGTGAGAAACGGCTGGGTTGACGAACGGCTGAAAAAACAAGTGTATTGCGCGAGTGACGTGATAGTACTGCCTTCGTTATACGAGCCTTTTGGCTTGGTTACGCTAGAAGCCTTGGCTGCGGATTTGGCTTGCGAGAGAAACGGCGTTAGCGGGCCCATTGTTGTAGTTGGTGACACCGGCGGAATGCATGAAACAATTGAAAACGGAGTCAACGGATTCAAAGTCCCTATGGAGGAAGACGTTTTCGACTTGAAGCCCGCTT
Source organism: Microcaldota archaeon (assembly GCA_043800965.1). Taxonomy (GTDB): domain Archaea; phylum Micrarchaeota; class Micrarchaeia; order Norongarragalinales; family Norongarragalinaceae; genus JAZDMM01. The sequence continues at coordinate 11,910 of JAZDMM010000119.1, forward strand.
TCCTTGCTGATGTTTTGAAAAAGGCGTTTAAGGCAGGGGAGCTGAAAACACGGATAAGCAAGAAGGGAGCGGAGCGCATAGAGTCGGAACATTACCGGTGGCACAACATTTTATTGCATTACGCCGAGTCTTACCGGAAAACCATTGAAAACAGCGAACAGGAAAAAAAGTTTCTTGCTTAAAGCCAGCCCACTAGCAAGGCAATTCCCATCAATAAGATGATTATTCCGGCTATCAAGTGCAGGAACTTCAACTTGCCTTGCCTCATTGCCTCGATTTTCTCGGGCTCAAGGCCCTTGTAAACTACCAAGGTAATCAACAGCATGGGAAGAATGAATATCGCGTTGTAAAACGCGAGCCAGCCGGTTGCCTCCATTGCCTTGCTCGCGAGCATTCCTATAATCACTATGTAAGGGCCGCTGGTGCACGGCAAGAGGAACAAGCTCACGAGAACGCCTGTTACGAACGCGCCGGGAATACTCGTGGTTGCCTTGATTATCGACTTCATTCTCGGCCGCCAAGAGCGCGGGACTTCCATTACAAATCCGCCGGCGCCGTAAGAGACGTAGTCCTTGACATTCAGCAAGCCCACGACTACG
>JAZDMM010000005.1:0-2272 GCA_043800965.1 Microcaldota archaeon
TCGAGGCCAGCTACGTTTACCGCTGCCGCAAATGCGGGCGCAAGTTCGACGACGAGTTGAACGACGAAGGCTTCAAGCCGTCGGATGAAGAAAGGAGAGCCGCCTATGAGGAAGGCGAGTCCGAGCGCCGCGTGCGCGAAATCGCCAAGGCAGAAGCGGAGAAGGCGGTGGCGGTTGGTTAGGGTGTTGAAGAGTCTAGGCGGGCGGGGTTTGTCGGAAGCCGCCGCCGAATTTTCTTTCTTCGTCTTTTTTTCTTGTATTCTGTCGTTCTTTTTTTTCTTCTCTTTCTATTCGGGCCTTGTTTCCGGCCCGAAACCAGTTGTGGGTTGACTGCGGGTTTTAGGCAGTCTGGGAAAGAAAAGATAGTTTAAGGCGCGTGCCATTATTTGAAGTGTGAGGGGGATGTGATGATGTTGCCGGACTTGTTAGAGGAATATTCCTCGTTCTGCCGCCTTCGGCGGGAAGCCAAAAAATCGGGAACGCTGGGTTTAGCTGGCATGAAACGCTTGCATCCAGCGACGACGTTGTTGTTGGGTGAATTCATCCGAAGCAACCGCGACTCGTTGAAGTATGCGCCGTCGAAAGACGCGGAGGTGGCGAAGTGCTTGTCAGCCATGGCAGGCAAGGCCATGGACGGCTGTCGTTTGGTGAAGTTGCCTGAAAAACAGGAGGAAGCGAACAAGCTGGCGGAGAAACTGCCTGACTTGGCTGGAATCGAGAAAGCGTGCGGGGGAAGGGCGGCGTTCAGGTACTTGGTGTACGAGTTGGTCGACAACGCGTACCAGCACTCCGGTTTCTCCAACGCGGCATTCATGGTTGAGTCGCGGCCGGAGGAGAAAGCCACTGAGTTGAGTGTCTTCGACAACGGCGTCTCTATTCCTGGTAGCTTGAAGCAAAGCGGTTTCAAGTTTGAGGACGATGAAGCGGTTTTCAAGGCCGTGAACGGCGTGTCTACGAAGAAAGAACGAGAGCGCGGCTTTGGCCTTGGCTCGTGTTTGAAGATTGCGTCGAAGGCGCTGAAAGGCAAGGCGTTGGTGGTGTCGGGTTGCGGCGCGTTCTACGTTGATGAAGCCGTGCAGCAAGGATACCGCTTGGCTGGGGAAGACGCGCTGCATGGGACTCTCGTTTCCTTGTCGCTGCCGTTTACTTCAAAGGAGATAGACATTTACGCCTACCTTGAATGATTAAAAACCTTGAAAGACATAACGTATTTGGGGAGAGGATAAAATATGTTGCATAAAATTGTTTTGAAGGAGTTTGTTTCGGAGGACTTGGCGTTGAGGGACTCGGTGGACCGCTTGTTTGATTACGTGGAGTCGCTTGACGACGCTGGCGTTACTTTCGACTTCAAGGGCGTGGAATCCATTACTCGTTCGTTCGCGCACCAGTACCGCGTCAGAAAGCAAGCCTCGCTGAAAAATATCGTTGAGGTAAGGGTGCCGGAGAACGTCTCTCGGATGTTTGGAGTAGTGGCCGAGCCAGTGCATAAGACTCCTTTGATTGACTTAAGGCGGTTGAAGGTCGTCACCTTGAACCCGGCCTAGTCTCGTAGTCTCTTGCTTGTGTTGAGTGAAGTTTCCAGCGGCAGCGCGAGCCCGCTGGCTGAAATGTCGGCATAACTCTTTCTTTTTTTTTCCTTCGTTTTTTTTTGGTTTTGCTTTGAGCCAGTTGTAGGTTAACCGAGTTCTGGAAGTATTACCGTCGTATGATTTGCAACATAGAATTTACGACGGATAAAGGCTGAACTAACAAACCATCCTCCATATTCTCTCTAACATTCGAGTCACGTGGACTTAATTTTTTCAAGGTTTTTTTACGGAATTGCTCAAGCAACCCAAACCGTTCACGTATTTTATTGGTTATTTGTTCGATTCTTCGTTGCTCAAATTGTTCCAATGCTTTTGTGGCTTTTTTTCTTTGGTTGCGTTCCTCGTCAGTCTGGGCATGCGAAAATTTCGGCAAAAGATTACGCAGAATACGCTGTTCGCTTTCAGTCAGATTCAATTCGTCGTCCTGCTCCAAAGGAGACAAGATGTCCTCCCTAACAAAGTGGTTGCCTACATCGTAAGTCAATGGCTTTTCCGACATACCGTAAGCCCGGTGGTCTGGGGGATACAACGCATGAAATTTTTCGTAAAGTTTCACGACGTGTTCGTGGCTCAAAACGTGTTCGCCGGGTTTCAGGCCTATGTCGTCCCTTAAGCTGTTGTAGTGGTTGTCGATTTCTTTCCTCCACGATTTCAAACCTGGTTCCATTGTAGAAAGTAGTGCC
>JAZDMM010000023.1:0-13455 GCA_043800965.1 Microcaldota archaeon
GTTCGAATTCAACAATGAAGACTTTTTGGTTACGGATTTAATTTCAGTTCAAGCCTTAGACCGCGGATTCTTCGGCTCGGAATACGAAGGCCGCAAAACCAAACTACGGCTCATGCCCGAGGAAGCGCTTTACCTGATAGACGTGCGCAATGCCGAGTGCTTGCGCAGCGGAAAGCAAATAACGTTCAACCAGGCCGCGGTGAAATTCCAGGGCCATCGCAAGTTTCTCGCGCGCTTTTTCTGTTACCGCGACTGGCGCAACCGCGGGATTATTCCCCGCAATATTAACGAGGCAACCGGGAATTACGGGCGCAGTCCGGTAATCAAATACCCGGGCAAGCCCGCGAAATTCGCTGCGGTTAAAGCAAAAGGCGTTTTCTTTTTCGACGACTTGATGACCGTAATCGACGACAACGACGAGGGATTCAAGCTTTACGAGGAAGACTGGTTCGGCCAATTCGGCACTTACAAAGCCAAAAAGCACGGCCAGTTTCTCAAACTCGATGCTTTTGAAACGCTTTTCTTAATGAAGCACGCGGGTTTTGAAACCAACATCAAAGACAAGCGCTTGCTTAAGGAAGCTAGTGCCCGCAGGCACGACTTCAAGGCGTTGTACGACGTGTACGAAGACTTTCGCTTGCGCGGCTTCGTGGTGAAAACCGGCTTCAAGTTCGGCACCCACTTCCGCTTGTACTTCCCGGGCGCTTCCCCGAAACTGGAAATCGGGGACTGGGTGCACTCAAAGCACGTGATTCACGTTTTCCCGCGGGAAACCACCATGATTATTTCCGAGTGGGCGCGCGCGATCCGCGTTGCGCACGGAGTCCGCAAAACGTTCATTCTCGCGATTCCCGGCAGCAAGCGCGTGGAGAAAGGCGAGCTGGATTTCTTGTTGTACCACCGCCGTAAAGGCGGGATTATCGAGAACCCGAAGGACGGAAAACCAAAGTTCGCAATGCTCGCGTTAAGCGAGGAAGAGGAACTCGGGGGCGCCGAACTCGCTGCTGCAATCGAGCGCGCTAAAAACCTGGGGCTCGACCTCGTGCTCGCGATTTGCGACAGGGAAACCGCAATAACGTACTACCGAGTCAAGCGAATCGAGCTGCCAGAGAGCAAGTACGAATATTACGAAATCGAGTGGATTCAACCGTGACTCCAAGGAAAATGACTGAAACCGAGGAATTCTTTTGGCATAGCCTCCCGGGAATAGCCAGCGAACACGGAATCAATCATATGTCAGCCAGCAGCAGAAAAAAATATCATTTCTTTGAAACGGGCAGAAAGGAACACTTTGCATCGTTCATCGAAGCGCTGAGGAAAACGGGAATAGCCCACCCGATTAATGAAAACGGCGCAGTTGATTACGAAAACCCTTCCAACACGGTTATCTACTTGCACGGGAAAGACGAGAACCAGGAGGCTACACACAATATTTTCCTTACACTGGAGCAATACAAACCGGGTTACTCGCGCTTGGCTAAAAAGTACCGGGCCAAGGGAAAGAGACGGGAAGTAAAATATAATATATCCGCGCACATTACTCGAGTTGGTTAAATGGTTGAAGAACAAAGACTAGACAAATTAAAGGAGCTGGAGAAAGCGGGAGTCAACGCGTACCCGTATTCATTCAAGCGCTCGCACTATTCGCAGGAAGTCGTTAACGATTTCAAAAAGCTCGAGGGAAAGAAAGCTAGTGTTTGCGGTCGCGTGCTGAAAATTCGCTCGTTCGGCAAGCTGGTTTTCGCGACTATTCTAGACGACCGCGGAAAAATTCAAGTCATGGGCCAGCAAGGAGTTTTACCTGATTCGCAACTCGACTTATTCGGCAAAGCTGATGACGGCGACTTCATCGGCGCAACCGGTAAAGTAGTGAAAAGCAAGACCGGGGAAGTAACCGTTAGCGCAACCGAATTCGAGATGCTCGCAAAGTCTCTGCGCCGGTTGCCTGAAAAATGGCACGGCTTGCAGGACACGGAAGCGCGCTACCGCCAGCGCTATCTTGACTTGACGGTTAACCCGGAAATCAAGCCGATTTTCATTGCGAAAGCGAAAATGATTCGCGCCATGCGCGCGTTTTTGGATGAAAACGATTTCATCGAAGTCGATACGCCTGTTTTGCAATCGGTTTACGGCGGCGCAGCCGCGAAACCGTTCGAAACGTACCACAACGCGCTTAAGGAAAAATTGTTTTTGCGCATTGCCGACGAATTGTACTTGAAACGGCTGGTAATCGGGGGCATGGAGCGCGTTTACGAGTTCGGGAAAGACTTTCGCAACGAGGACATTGACACTAACCACAATCCCGAGTTCACAATGCTGGAATTTTACGCCGCTTACTGGGATTACGAGGACGTGATGAAGTTCGCCGAGAAATTGATTCACGAAGCGGTTAAGGCGGTTCACGAAAAAACTAAAATCGAGTACGACGGAAAGCCGTTAGACTTCAAAGCTCCGTTCAAGCGCTTGAGCTTGACAGTGGAAATCAAGAAGGAAACCGGAATCGATGTGTTGACGTGGAAGGACGACAAGCAAGCTGAGAAAATCGCTAAAGAATTAAAGCTGGAAGTCAAAAAACCGACTCGGACTAGCGTTACAGACGCGTTGTTCGACCAATTCGTTGCAGTGAAAACGTGGGACCCCGTATTCATTGTAGATTACCCGGAGTTCATGTGCCCGCTCACTAAGAAAAAGCGCGGCAACCCGCTGTTGGCTGAGCGTTTTGAATTGTTTATTGCACGCAAGGAGTGCGGTAATGCTTACAGCGAGTTGAGCGACCCTATTGAACAACGCCGCAAGTTCGAGGACCAGGTTAAAGCGCGGCAGCACGGCGATGACGAAGCCCAGCCCATGGACGAGGATTTCCTCGAGGCAATGGAGCACGGCATGCCTCCAACTGGCGGCATGGGAATCGGAATCGAGCGCCTCACAATGTTACTAACGAACCAAACCAGCATTAAGGAAGTTCTCTTGTTTCCGAGCTTGCGCAGGAAAGCTTAACCTAAAACTCTAATTCGTTGCGCTTTGGTTTAGGCATGAAGAGTTTCCATAATTTATCGCGTTCTTCAGCCTTGTTGGTTCCCTTACCCGTTTCAGGCATGTTGTAGACATTATTGGTAGACATGCCTTCTAATTGACCGAGTACGCCCCGGCCAAACACGTGTTCGTGAACATCCTTTTTGAACTGTTCGGTCAAAGTGTAGCCTAAGTCGTGTCCGGACTGCTCCTGGCCTCGTTTACTCGCAGCTGCAAGCGCCTTGACAAAAGGAATTATTTGCTTGTTTTCGGGCGGGCGATAAGAATTGTGCTGAGGAATCATCATACTCTGGCCTCTTTCGTGTATGGCGTGGAGAATAGCCTGGGTTGCTTCCGGACTCGCTTTTTCAGCCAAGTAGTCCGTAACCTGTTTGGTTACGTCTTCTCGAACCTCGGCAGCAACCGGCTTAGCTCCCTCGCGGACTCCCTGGGAATGCGATTCCATAATTCTATCAATTAACTGGCCGGCATAGTAAGAACCTCCCGGGCCCTCAAGCCCTTTCAGCAAATGGCCTACGGCAAGCGTTCTAATCTCCTTTTCTTCAGCGTTGTATTCTTTTCTTCCTTGGTTAGCCTGGTACGTGTCAAAAAAAGCATTTTCTAAACCGCCGGCACGACCCGCCGCTTCGCTCTCGCTCTTCGGTTTAATTCCAGCAAGCTGGCGTAAAGCGTATTTTCTTACTTCAAGCGGATGCTGGCTCCAAGTATCTTGAACTTCACCGCCTAACTGAGTCGTTTTTGCATGAAAAGCGTCACCGCGCGCGTCAAGCAAAGCCGCATTGTAATTAATTATTTGTTTTTTTGTTACAGGAGTTGTATGACTGCTCCTAAGCAAGTCAAACAAAGCATCATGGCTTTTCTTGAGTTCGGTTTGAACCAAGGCAACTTTACCGTCGTGCTCAGACGACCGTTCGTGCCTAGGGACTTTTTCCAATTTTGCCAACGCCTTTTCAGCGTGCAAAACAGTTGAAGCATGAAACTGCGCTTGACGTAACTCAGGAAGTTTTTCAATTCCTTGTTCTCTTAATTCTCTCGTTCTAGCAGCAGGCATGAACTTGGCCATCAAACATCACCAAGTAAATGGACTCAGCTGGAAATAAATGCGTTTTGCCGCAGCCGAAAGTCAAAAGAGTTAATAAACCGCGGGGACACAATTTTATTCTCTTTGTAAATTGATTCAGGAGAAACGATTAATTGACGCAAGCTGAAGTGAACATCGGAGTCGTCGGCCACGTGGACCACGGCAAAACCACGCTAACGCACAGTTTAACCAACAAATGGACTGACACGCACTCGCAGGAAATCAAGCGAGGCATTTCGATTAAGTTAGGCTATGCTGACGCGACTTTTGTTAAGACGAAAGATGGTTACGGCAGCAAGGAAGCCGGAGCCGTAGGCGAATTATTGCGGAAAGTATCTTTCCTTGATGCGCCGGGGCACGAAACGCTCATGGCCACTGTAATCGCAGCGTCCTCGCTAATGGACGGCGCTTTATTCGTGGTTTCCGCTAATGAAAAGTGCCCGCAGCCGCAAACCGTAGAGCACTTGATGGTTTTAGAGGCAGCGGGAATCAAGAACGTGGTAATCGCGCAAAACAAAGTTGACTTGGTTTCGAAAGAGCGCGCTCAAACGCACTTCAAGGAATTAACGGATTTCCTGAAAGGCAGTTTGATTGAAACCGCTCCGATTATTCCCACTGCAGGCAACCTGAGGATAACCAACAGCGCGTTAATCCAGGCGCTCGAGGAAACGATTCCAACGCCCAAGCGGGATTTAGATTCGCCGTTGCGAATGTTTGTTGCGCGCAGCTTTGACATCAACAAGCCGGGAACCGACATTGGGAAAATAGGAGGCGGCGTAATCGGCGGTTCTATAGTTCAAGGCAGGTTAAGGAGAAACGACAACGTGGTTTTGTTGCCGGGAGCCTGGATTCAAGGCAAGGGTAAAGAGCATTACCAGGAAGTTCACACTGTCGTTAACGATATTCACGCGGGAACCGAAAAAGTGGATGACGCGATTCCCGGCGGATTGGTTGCAGCATCAACCGAAATCGATCCCTCGCTCGCGAAAAGCGATTCGCTAGTCGGAAACGTTTTGGCTGCGGAAAACAGCGGAGCTGAAGTAAGCTACACGCTCGACTTGCAGATGACTCCAATGCCGCGGTTGATTGAAAAGTTTCCGGAAAACATTATTCCGAACGAACCTCTAGTGCTGGGAGTCGGAACCGCAACCACTGTTGGCGCTGCAGTGCCCGGCAAAAAAGGCCGCGTGCGCTTGGATTTGAAGAAGCCGGTTTTCGTTAACAAGAACCAGAAAATAGCTGTTTTGCGCAGGGCGGGAGTGCGCTGGAGACTTTACGCTACTGCAGAAGTGGTTTAATGAGAATTGTTTTACTCGGACCGCCGGGAAGCGGTAAGGGAACGCAAGCCGAATTGCTGGAAAAGGAAGTAGGCCCGCACGTTTCAACCGGCGACTTGCTTAGAAAGGCCATTGCCGACAAAACCGAGCTAGGCATTCACGCCAAAGGCTTCGTCGATAAAGGGCATCTTGTGCCGGATGAAGTCGTAATCGAATTGATTCGCGAGCGCTTGGGCCACGGCGACGTTGAAGAAGGCTTTGTTCTAGACGGTTTCCCGCGCACCGTGAAACAAGCCGAAGCACTCGACGCCTTGCTTTCAGAGCTAAACATGACGCTCACAGCAGCAGTTGAAATCGATGTTTCCGAAAAGGAAGTTTTAAGGCGCCTGGGCCAGAGATGGACGTGCCGTGAATGCGGGGCGATTCACAACCTCGCGGAAGAAGAGAAGAAAAAATGCGGCAAGTGCAAAGGCGAGCTTTTCCAACGCGAAGACGACAAGCCTGCTACGATCATAAGCAGGCTGGCGGTTTATCACAAACAAACCAAGCCCGTCAGCGGTTACTACGATGAGAACGGCATTTTGGTCAAGGTAACCGCCGAAAGAAAAGACTCCGATGAAGGAGAAATCCGGCACGTGCAAGAACAGATAAGACGCGCGTTAGTCAAGTTTAAAAACGAGTGAAAGCATTAAGTTCTAAGGCAGAAAGGGCTCGTAGCTCAGTCGGTAGAGCATCCGGCTTTTAACGCTTTTTTCATTTCCTTAGTTCGGTTAATGGGAACTGCGGTTGAAACCGGAGTGTCGGGGGTTCGATTCACCACCCCTTTCTTTTCGTAAAAGAAAGGTGCGGTGGTCCGCCAAAGAAAACGCGACGGATCACTCCTGGTGCAACAATCCCTCCGAGCCCGATTCAAGGTGAGCAAATAACGAAGAAGATTGTTTTGGATACGACCGCGCTCATGGCATTGCCCGGCAAGCGCATAGACGTCAAGCGGCTCGCGCAAGAGAAATTCGAGGAAAAAATCGAGTTCGTGATTCCGACTGCGTGCGCGAACGAATTGAAAGCCAAGAAAAGGGCGCGCGCAAAAACGATCCTGGAGTATTTCAACGCTGAAACCGTTGAAACCAAGGCTATAAAGCCCGATGAAGCGGTCATGGAAGCCGCGTTAAAGGAAAAAGCGTTCGTTTTAACGAACGACGCCGCATTAAAGCGAAGGCTGAAAAACAAGGGAGTTCGAGTATTAACGATTACGAAAAAAAACCAACTGGCTTGAGGAGGAATTTGCAATGTACAAACTGATTACGTTCGAGGAAACCGTCAGGATACCGCCGCACTTGTTCGGCTTAAAGCTAAACGAGGCCGCGTTAACAATGCTGCGTGAGCAGTACGAGAGAACGGTAGACAAGAAATACGGCGTCATAATCAGCTTGCACGAGGCGCGCACCAAGTCGGAAGGCCGCGTTATTCACGGCGACGGGGCAGCGTATTTTGAAGTGGAATTCGACGCGCTTGTTTTCTCTCCGGAAGTCAACGAGATAATCGACGGGAAAGTAAGCGAAATCGTGGAGTTCGGCGCGTTCGTGCGCCTGGGGCCCATCGACGGATTGATTCACGTTTCCCAGCTTGCGAACGATTTCTTTACTTTCGACAAGAAAACCGGTTACTTGACCGGCAGGGAAAGCAAGAAATCCGTAAAAAAGAGCGACAAAGTCCGGAGCAAGATAGCTACGGTCAGCGTCAAGGACACGATTCCGAACAGCAAGATCGCGCTGACCATGCGTTCAGAAGGTTTGGCTGAGAAAAGGGCAGTTGGAAGAAAAGGAGCGAGAAAGAGGTAGTTTGACATGGTTGAAAAAGCTTGCATGAATTGCCGCGCGGTAACCGAAGGCGACGTTTGCCCGTTTTGCCAGGACTCGGAGCTCACCAAGACTTTCGAGGGATACATTCTCATAACGAAAGTCGGGGGCTCGGAAGTGGCGAAAGCGATTAACGCGAAAGTGCACGGCAAATACGCGTTGAAGATCAAGAGGTAATGAAATGAACGTATTGAATGAAACCGATAATAAACTGTTTAACCGCAAGGAACTGGTTGTTGAAATCGATGCCATGGGCGGAACTCCTTCGCGAAAAGACGCTGTAGAGGAAATAGCAAAGAAATACGGCAGCAAAGACTTGGTGGTAATCCGTAAAATCAACCAGAACTTCGGCAACAAGAAAGCTGTTGTGGAAGCGCGCATTTACAAGGACGCGGACAGCCTGAAGAAGAGCGAGCCATCTTTCGTTCTCGAGAGAGGCAAGCCCAAGCAAAAGGAAGGTGAAAAGAATGGCTGAAAAAAAGGAACGCAAGACCAAGAAATTCGAGAAAAAACAAAACTGCCCGAAATGCGGGCCCGGAACCAACTTGGGCAAGCACAACAACCGCGTGTCGTGCGGCAAATGCGGCTACACTGAAATGAAGAAAAGCTGAGGCATGTTCTCTCTCCTCGCGAGCCTGGTTTTCAACCTGGCCTTGCTTTTCGCTCCGTTTTTTCTATTAAAGCTAGAAGGCGTTAAAAACAAAAAGCTGCTTGAACGCATTTTCCTCAAAAAGGAAAAACTCTTCCCGCTTGCGCGCCGCACAATTGCATTACTCGGCGCTTTCCTTATCGTTCTCCTGGTTGAAGGCCTTGTTCTCAAAACCGTTGGCGTGGCAGACCAGGAAAAGATAGCGTTCGTGGTTTCAAACGCGAACCCATGGCTTTTGCTGATGGCGGTAACACTCGGCCCAATTGCGGAAGAGTTGTTTTTCCGCGGGTACATTCAGCAAAAACTCGGCGTGTTCGTAACAAGCGTTATTTTCGCGTTGTTTCACTACGGCTACGGCTCAATAGCCGAAATAATCGCGGCGTTCTCCGTGTCAGTGCTGCTTGGGCTCGAACTACGCAAAAACAAGAACATCATTCCGTGCATTCTCGCTCACGCGTTTTACAACCTTTTTTCAATAACCTTGATTCTAAGCTTCTACGGTTGAGCACATGATCGTTTTGGGTATTGAGAGCACTGCGCACACTCTTGGCATTGGAATCGCGGAAAACAAAAAAGGAAAAATCAAAATCCTCGCCAACTCTAATGCGAAATACCCCGTTGCAGACTTTATTCCGCGCAAGCTCGCCGACCACCACGCCAAGCAATTCAAGCAGGTTCTCGCTGCTGCGCTCAAGCAAGCCTGCGTCTCGCTGCACGACATCGACGCGTTCGCTTACTCGCAAGGCCCTGGCCTCGGCCACTGCCTGCACCTCGGCTTTGTCGGCGCGCAAACGCTAGCGCTTGAATTCGAAAAGCCGTTGATTCCGGTTAACCACGTGGTTGCGCACATTGAAGTCGTGAAATGGGCTTGCAAGGCGCGCGATCCTCTCGTTGTTTTCGTTTCCGGCGGTAACACGCAGTTAATCGCCAAGCAAGGAAAACACTACCACGTTTTCGGGGAAACGCTTGACATCGGAGTCGGAAACTTTTTGGATAAACTAGGCCGCGGGCTCAAACTGAACCCGCCGGATGCAATCGGCGTAATCAAAGCAGCCGGCAAAAGCAGGGAGTTAATCGAGCTGCCTTACACGGTTAAGGGAATGGACTTGGCGTTCAGCGGCTTGCTAACAGCGTGCCTCAACTCGAAAGCAAGCAAAAACGCCGTTGCCTACAGCGCGCAGGAAACCGCTTTTGCCATGGTCACGGAAGCAAGCGAACGCGCCTTGCGGCACGCGGACAAAAAGGAACTGCTCATCTGCGGCGGGGTTGCGCAAAACAAGCGTTTCGTTGAAATGATGAGGCGCATGGCAAAAGACGCCGGAAGCCGCTTCCTAACTGCGCCGAACGAGTTTAACGGGGATAACGGCGGGCAAATCGCGTTAACCGGCTTGCTGATGGCCGCGGGTGGCAAACGCTACGCAAACGCTGAACCAAGGCAAAAGACGCGCGTTGAAGACGTTGAAATCGCCTGGTGAGTTCGAAAAACAATCTTTTTAAAGGAGCCTCTGCACTTGTTTAATCAAGGGAGGCAGGCACTTCACATGACTAAAGTAAAGACTAGAGTCGTAAAGGTAGAACTAAAAGACCGCAACAAAGTAAGCAAGGTAATCGACGCGGCAGTCGACGTAATTTCAAAAGGCGGGCTAGTCATCTTCCCTACAGAAACCAGCTACGGAATCGCGGTTGACGCAACCAATCCTACTGCCTTGAAGCGCGTTTTCGAAATAAAGGAACGCGATACCGACAGGCCTTTACCGGTCATGGTTAGCGACAAGAGAATGATCGAGGAATACGCGGAAGTAGACGAGCGCACGCGCTTTTTAATGAAAGAGTTCGCCTCAGGCCCGTTGACTATGGTCATTCACCGCAAGAACCTGCCTCAAGAACTCGGGGCATCCGGAATCGGGTTCAGGATACCCGGCTTCGAGCTCGCGCGCTTGATAGTACAGGAATACGGCAAGCCGTTAACCGCCACTTCAGCTAACATCAGCAAAACTCAAGAACCGTTGTTCAACATCGGCGAAGTAATCGAAACCTTCAAAGGCAAAGCCGACTTGATTATCGACGCGGGCGACTTGCCTAAAAACATGCCTTCGACTGTAATCGATATGCGGGAAAACCCGCCGAAAGTATTGCGCGAAGGGGTTTTAACCAAGGAAGTCCTACGCGTTTTGGAAAAAGCGTGAGCTGTTCCCAAATGAAAATGATTTCACAAGGAGCGGAAGCAATCGTTTACTCGGATGGCGGCACCGCAGTCAAGAAGCGCGTGAAAAAAAGCTACCGCCACCCTGTTCTCGACGCGCGCTTGCGCCGCGAGCGCACGCGCAGTGAAGCCAAGATAATAACGGCAGCCAAGAGCAATGGCATCAATACCCCAACCCTGGTTTCAATAAACGAAATTCAACACACTATTTCCGTTTCCTTCATCAAAGGCAAGCAACTCAAAAACGCGTCTTGCAACTACACCCTCGTCGGCATGGAATTAGCCAAGCTGCATAACGCCGGCATTGCTCACGGCGATTTCACCACCAGCAATGTCATGATCTCCGGCGGCAAGCCCGTGATAATCGACTTTGGCTTGAGCTCGTTCACGCAAAAAATCGAGGACTACGCAGTTGACCTCGATTTGTTCAGCAAGACCGTTAGCGAAAAGCAGTTCGCTTCGTTTCTGCGCGGCTATAAGCAGCGTAAAACAAATGCACAAGCAGTTCTCTCTCAGTTGACCGAACTCGAGTCCCGCGGCCGTTACAAGACTTGAAAGCCTGCGGCTAGGAAAACGTTTAAACCGTTTCAAAGAAAAGCCGAGATACAGAACAAAGCAAGCCTAGAGCTCGCCGATTCTGCGCTTCATCTTGCGCTTCTGGCGCTTCCTGCGCTTCTTAATCCATTTCCAGCGCATGTGGCCTTTGAAAGTTGCCGTTTCTATAAAGAAAAGGCATCATTTTTCTTCCACTTGCGCGGTCTAGAACCCACTCGGTAAACACCTCTTAACCGCTAGTGTATGAGTAATTGTACCTACTACTTGGGAGGGGTTGCTTTTTATTTCTTTTTCCAGCGGCTCTGAACAACGAAAACGTTTAATTCTCTAGTGAAACGCCTATCAGCGCCTTGATTTCATGGGTTTCAAGCTTGTCGAATTCCTCGCGAGTCTTCACGCCTTTGCTGAAAAGCCGGCGTGCCCTTACGCGGCCAATGCTTTTGATTGAACACAAATCCAGGAGTTCTTCCTTTACGCCGTACTTGACGCGCTTTCGCACCGCTTTCGCCTGCTTGAATGAAGATGCGTCGTTCAGCATGAACGCGAGTTCCTGCATTGCGTAAGCAAGCCACTCCATGTTTCTGGCGCGCGCGTGCAAGACTCCGGGGGGAATCTGAAACGACTCGAGCACGTGGTCTTCGGTATCCTCGTTAATCCACGCGTTCAACAATTTCGCGCTCTTGTACTTTTCAAGCGACTCGGAATCGCGTTCCCAATTCGCTAAAGCCAAATCATCAACCAAAGCGTAAAACTCGTTCCATAACTCCATTTCCTCATTGCGCTTTACGGAAACCAGAGGCCGCGCTTCAGTGGCATTCTGCAACTCGAGTAAGAAATCGAAATCGCTTTTCCTCTTGCGGCGCATGAAATTCAGGAACCCGAAAGCGCTCAACGGGTCAACGTACAACTCGCTAACGCGCTTGCCAATGGGAGTAGCTACGAGCTTTCCCTCCCTCTCTCGCACGAAATCCATTTCCTTGAGCCCGCCCACTATGCGCTCGACGAGCTCGAGCAATTCCTGCGTGTCCTTGTACTGAAACGCGAAGAAAGTCTTGGCGAAAAAATCAAATAATTCGGAAAAGCTGCCGGCGTAACCCGAGGACACGAGAGCAAGGCAGTGGTTTCGCAGCGCTACCTCGCTCGACAGCTTCGAGTAAATGTTTTCAAGCTCGCCGAAAACGTATTTCTCCCGGACTTCCCGGAACTCGCCGGGCTTGCAAACGAGAACTCCGACGCCGCGCTTGTCGTAACGCGGCCTGCCCGCGCGACCAACCATTTGCGCAACTTCCAAATTCGTAATAAAGCTCGAGAAAGCGCCGTTGTACCTCTTCAAATCCCGCACAACCACCCACGACGCGGGGTAGTCAATTCCCATTGCCAGCGTTGTAGTTGCGACAATGACTTTCAAAACCCGGTCTTTCTTGAACGCTTTTTCAACAAGCGATTTCTGGTGCTCGGTCAAGCCAGCATGGTGAAACGCGATTCCGCGCTCAACGCAAAAAGCAAGCGACCGGCATTGGGAAGTCGGGCTCAAACCGAGAATCTTGCGCGAGCATACAGCTAGTTTCTCTTTTTCCTCTTGCGACACTTGCGTTAACGTGAATGAACTTAATTCCTTAGCCAAGCCTTCCGCGTTCCGGCGCGTTGAAACGAAGAATAGCGCCTGGCCATTTCCATTATTTTCCTTGAGCGCGCCTGCGACCAATTCCGGCAGGAAATTTTCCTTACCCATCTTGCGCGTTTCTTCCGCAAACGCCAACTGCTTTCCGTCGCAAACGCCTATCTCGAGCTTGGTAGGGCGGTAATCGCTTTGCACCAACACCGCATCCATCCACTCCGCAAGCTCTTTCGAATTCGGGATGGTTGCGCTCAAAGCAAGCACTTGCGCATTCAGCTTTTTCAGCTTCGTGAGCACCACTTCGAGAGTCGCTCCCCTGCCTTCGTCGTTAAGCAAGTGAACTTCGTCAACGATAACCAAGCCAACGTCTTTCAGCCACGCGGTTTTGTGGCGCAATAACGAATCCATTTTCTCGCTGGTAACAATGATTACATCGAAAGCGTGCAATTGCTCGGACGAGGAATCGAAATCGCCCGTGCTCTTCGCTATTTTTAATCCGAATCGTTCGAAAACCCGGGAAAACTCCTCGTGCTTTTCCGAAGCAAGGGCGCGCAAGGGAACGATGTAAAGCGCCTTTTTTTTCGTCTGCTGGTAGTGGCCAAGTATTTTCATTATTCCCAGCAAGGTTTTACCCGAGGCAGTCGGCGCGCTAATCACAACCCGCGGCTCTTCAAGCAAACCGCTTTCAAGGGCTTGCCGCTGAAGCGGGTTCAATTCCAAACCCAGAAAATCCACTAACTCTTGAACTTGCGTTTGCATGCCAAGTCATTGCTCTGCTCGCTGTTTAAAAAGAAAGCGCACCGTGCTTTCCAGTGGATTAAACCGTTTGGCTGCCCATTAAATCCGGGATAATCGGTCCGGATCCAGGGGATGCTTCCGGAGTTGCAGTCGGCGTATTAGGCAAGTTCACGGTGTTGCCATTCCCGCTCGTCTTGCGCGGGCCATCCCTGAAGCTCTTGCCGTTCGAGCAAATGTAAACATCCGTTTCCTCAAGCTCAGTTCCAGACGGAATGTCAAACACCGGAGTTTGTTCGGTGTGAGAGTAAGTGCAAGTTACCTTGTCAATTGCGTTTTCACCGCAGTTACCGTTTGAATCCAGGTGCGGGTAGCACGCGAACGCGTCCTCCCAGTCGCCGAACAAGTAATTGTCAAGCAGTTCGCACTCCAACGGGCGCTGGGAGCG
>JAZDMM010000027.1:0-6343 GCA_043800965.1 Microcaldota archaeon
AGAGCGCTGGAAAAACAATATTGACTGTTTCCTTGTCGAACTCATTTACTTCGTTCGAATAAGGCCCCATACGCAGCGTCCTCATTTCTAACAATGTTTGAAGAAGCTCTCCTTGGAAAACCCTGCCTGAACTAAGGCCAGAAATTAAAGTCCAAACAGACGACCCTACATCTGCCCAAGAATTCTCTTCAAAGAATGATTCAGGCATGCGGTTGCCGACGTGCAACAAAGGTTCCTCGGCGGTCAAGAGGCCGAGGTTGGCAACGTTAACCGGGCAATCAGCGCCCGCGACTTTATCAATTGAAATTTGAAGCTGAACGTTCTCGGGAGCAACCGGGCCAGAGAAAGTCGTGCCCGGCAAGAGGCGAACCGTTAGCTTGAATGCGCCGCAACCAACCATATCCGCATTGCCTTCCATAACGCGAAACCCGTAAGCAGCTTGAAAATCGCGTTCTGCAGGTTGTTGGTTCAACACCTCGTTGTACTGGAACGTGCGTCGTTCGGTTAAGGCATTAAGCGTTTCAAAACGCTCTTCCGGAGTCACAACCGTGTTAGTCAAAAAGATTATCGTTGATTTCTCCCAAAGCGTTCCTGTTCCCGGGCCAGAAGCGTCGCTGTAACGGTTAATGAACAAAGTGCGCTGGGTTTCATCACGCAAGAAGTAATCCAGCCTGCTGACTGAATCCCACAAGAAACTATCGTAAGCCTCAAGCGCTTGCGCGTAAGTACAGAAGTAATTAAAGCAAGTCTTGTAATAAACCGCTTTTTGAGCGGGATTAAGGACAATGGAGTCACAAAGATTATTGCCGTTCGAATCAAGGCAATACAAGTCTTGCTCGCCGCGCAACCCGGCGAGCCTGCCGTAAGAATAACCCAAGCCCTCCGGCTGCTGTGAACCGCCTGCTGCAACGTGATAAGAAACTTCGGATGTCTGCGCGTCAATGCCTGGCGCGTTTCGCGGGGTAAAGGTTACGGTCATTGTTCCCGAAGATTCTTCTTCCGGAGCCGGGAGTGCAAGCGGATGACACAGTAAAACCGCGGACTCTCCTTTTCTTAACAAGAGCCCGTCTAACTCTTTATCATCGTCCTCAGACGAAACGCATTCAAGATGCGGGCTCGCGAAGGTAACGATTACGTCGGCATCGTAATCCATGTTATTGGTTATAGCCAAGGGGCGCACGTGGTCTACTGCGTCAAAAGCCAATACGTTACTTCCCAAATCTCCTACTGACGGCGGTAAAAATTCTTCTATTCCGGTTAACCCGTTGTGTTCGCCTTCGCTGAAGCCAGTGAAAGCATAACTCGGTTCGTCAACTTCCCGAGGCAATTCCTCAGGCGAATTCACTGGTTCGCCGTCAACAGTAGCCCCTGGGCAGCCTGCTGGCCCGCCTGTTTCAACAACCACGTTAACAGCCACTTCCTGGGGAACGAGCGGGAAGTTCGGCTGCACTTGGCTCATGTAAAACTTGAATACGCCGCTGCCGGTGAAGCCGGTATAGCAGCCGTCAGCGTTAAGCAAGTCGCCGTCGGGTTGCAGGGACGCGGCTATCGAAAGCGTGTTAACCCCTGAACCACCTGAGCAAGTTGTGCGCGGCGCTATTTGCATGTTAACCGGATTTTGATTATCGCGGAACAAGCCGAAAGCAACGTGGCTCGTGTCAGTATCGAAAATCTGGTTAAGCCGTTCGCGCGTCAAGTCATCGGTAGCATCGGGAATAAACTCTAGTTCCGTAATTACCGCTGCAGCAGAACCCTCGTTGTAAACGCAAAAGCTTTTTTCATCGCGCGAAGTACTGGCGCCGAGGCGGAAGCCGAGGCCAAAGTCAAGCGAAGTAACGTCAAAGCCAACGCGGGAATCCACGATCATTACTTCCAGAGGCGCGCCTGTTGCTTCGTCGCAGTAAGGCTCGAATGAAATCGAAGCACCTTCAGGCAGCTGGAGCCACTGGTTGCTGGCGTCTCCGTCGCGAATGATTCGGGAAGTCAATCCCGAGGACGAATCGTAACTGACTTGCCGCGTGCGGCCGAGAGTGTAAACCAGGTACGAGTTAGTGGATTCCAAGTGCTGCTGGATTTTCACTTCGCGAACTCCGTTCAAGTCAATTAAGCCGCGCGCGTCGGAACTGCCTTGGAAGGATGCGCTCGGCGGGAGAATCACGTTAGTGTCGCCGGAAGCAAAGAAAGTCATTTGCTTGTCTGTTGAAGACAACTCGCGTCTTTCGGAATCCAGCTTGCAACGCCGCATACTCACTGCAGTGCCTTCAGGAATGTGAATGATTCGCGATGACGAAGTCGAGCTCAAGTCGCCGGAAATCGTAACCGGGCCATTAATCGAAAGCTCTTTCACAACCGGAGTAATCAGCATGGTTTTTTGGCTGATGGAATCAGAGTAAAACGTGAGCCGGCCGCTTGACGAGCAAGACGGCAGAATTGCCTTGGTTTCACTCCCGGATTGCGTTATCGTAGTTCCAGCGGGAACTGTAAACAAGACCGCGCGGTTGGAAGTGAATTCTTGAGAACACGACGACAAAAGCGACGGGTCTGAAAGCGCTTGAGCTCTCGCGCCTTGAATAAAGTAAATGGGGGTAAACGGCTGTAGTTGAAGCACCGCGGTACTACCGTCTTGCCGCGGTTCTACTTCATTATCGAATTGCAGCGCAATGTCATTAGCTATTTTCAAAGTGTACCTGCCGGACTCTGGATCTTCAAAGCCTTGAGCTGCTATTACCGGGAATGAAATCGAAACGCGCGCAGGCAAAATCACTTTAAACGAGGAAGAATCCCATTCGCCGGTTGCAGTAGGCCGCGAGTCAAGGAACTCTACAAAGTTGCTGGGAAGGAAAGCGTGCGCTTGCTGGTTCAAGGAAGCTTGCAGAACGTTGCCGGACGTTCCTACCCGCACGTTTTCTCCGAATGCAATGCGCGAGCCGTCAGGCATTTGCACTATTTCCAAATCAGTAGTCTGCGGCAAGGCGTAATAAGTTTGGCTGTCTTGCTGGAAGGAAATCACTTGCGACCCAGGCTGGAATTCGAGCTGCATGGCAACAGGGAAAACCACTTCAACCGGGTTAAACGGCAGGAACTGGAATGGATTGTGCAGATTAGGGCCAAACGAAATCGGGCTGTTCGCGGGAACCATCAAGTAACTACCCGAGCCTTCGTTTATCATGCGCGCCGAAGGCGGCATGGTAATCTCGTTTTCACTAGTCAAAATCTTCATTGCGCCGCGGTCGTTGAATACCTGGCTTGCTTGCGGAATCGATATTTTAACGTCTAATGGGAATGAAACGGTCAACGTGGACTGGGTTGAGAAACCGGATACTGATTGAACGTATTGCGGCGGTAGGCGTACTCCCGTATCCATGGGAACGCGTACTTCAGCCTCGTAAAACGAGGAGCCGGGCTCGAACAAAATCACTTCGCCTGAAGGCAGCTTCAAGGCAGTAGAGCCATCAGCATTGCGCTTTGAAACTGGCAAATAAGGAAGTGAAAACACTGCGTTAAACGGAAGCTTGACTCGCGCGCCAACCGCGGGAATGCACGACTCGGCTTGAGTAATCGCAACATCCACCGGCAAGTTTTGCGAAGTCGAGAATCCTTGAGCTGAAGCCACTATCTTTAACTTGCTTGAATCCGACTCCGGCTCTGCAAAACAATCGTCTAAAACCGAGTCGGGAATATCAGCTTGAACAGTGAAGGAAACCGAGTCATCAGGTGAAACCAGCTGCGAGAGCGGCGAGAACGAAACCAGCTGCGAACCGGATTCGACGTTAACTAAAATCGGGTACGGGCCTTGGTTTGAAACTCTGAATTCCTGTTCAGCGGAAGGAGTTCCCGGGGAAACCAAATTAAACGACAGCTTGTTTGAATCAACTGTCCACGAGCCCTCGAAGCCGGATTGCGTGAACGATGACGAAACCGTAACCGGAATCTCGAATTCTTGAATAACGGACCCGGCTGAAGCACGGACGTAAAGCACTCCCGAAACCGTTTCCTCTATGGTTTCCGGCTGCATTGCGATTGCCAGCAAGTCGCTGCGCAAGCTCGCGTCAATTGAAGCCGATTGCTCGGCTGCACGGTCAAAAGAAAGTGAATTGCTCGAGAGGTAAATATCGCTTAAATCCGATTCCTCGTCAAGAAGCAAAGACAAGCCAACGTCAACAGATGCATCAAGCTTGTTGGTTAATACGAATTCCTGCGACGCTACCTCCGATGCCTCTTCGGACGCATCGTAAGACGACCCAACGCCGGTTAAGGAAATAGATTCCGGAGAAAACTCGATAAACGAATAAGGCGGATCTACGGTGATTACGCCGGTTACGGTGCGGTAGCCGGGTGCCGAAACCTCGTAATCCAATGAACCCGGCTTGCCTAGGGATAATGACGAAAACTCGAAGCTGCCTGAAGGCCCTGCAGACGCTTGAAGCACTTCGGAACCCAAGGGCTCGCCTTCAAGACGCACGTCAATGTTTTCAACAGCGCGGTCAAGCGAATCCCGTACCCTGAACAACAAGCTCGCATCCTCTAAAGCGGTGAGCGAATCCGGCGTAACCGAAACAATCAAGCGCGGCGCTTGCCTGGTGAAAACGCGCAAAAACAATTCGCGTTCAATGCTCTGCGAACCCGACTGCACTTTAAGAACAATGCCCGCGTCTTCAGCCAAGTCAATAGCCTTGAATTGAACTGAGCCGGAAACAGTTTGCGCTGCAGTAGCCATTTGAAGCGAAACCGTTTGCCCGCTGCCTGAAACCGAAGGCTCTGCAGCAGACGAACCCGATACGCCGCGTTGTATTTCGAGAGCAGGCGAGGAAGTTGAAACCGTGACAACCGAGTTATCGCGCGCGAAAACGTCGAAATCCAAGCTGAATTCCGAATCATACTCGGCTTCAAACCCCTGTTGTACTTTATCGCCGCCGGAATTAAAGTAATACTTGAGGCAAATCTCGCCTTGGCAGATTCCCTGGTAATTTATTTCAAAAGAACCGCTTTCGACTGTTTCCGCAAGCAACGGGCTCTTTGAAACCCCGGCTTGGTCGTCAACAGGCTGGCGCAATACTATCCCGGCTGCTTCAAAAGAATTCCTGTGCCTTAATGAAAACTCGTTGTTGACCCCGCGCGTTTGTATTTGAACTTGAATTTCCCGGCTTCCCGTAAACTTGCTGAACTCGAACTCGACCCACTTGTACTCGGCTGCAGATTCAACGCTTTCAACAGCAGAATCTTCTTTTTGCTTTACTTCAATAACTCCGGTTTTTGACGCGTCAAAACCGTTGTGGTAATAATAAGTCCCGGCTTGAGCGAAAACCCGTTGGTAAGTCGAACCCGGGTCAAGCACGTTGCTCGCAAAACCGGTTCGGTCCGAGATAACCGAGTGCTTTTCAGCGCCGTCATTACGCCAAGTAACCGAATCACCGGCGTAAATCGTTGCGCGCGATGGATTGAATCCGTTATCCGTAATGCTAATCTCACCTTGGTGTAAAACCAAGCCGTTTTCCGAAGGGCTGAATCCCTCGGCTTGCTTGAAGTCAACGCCTTTAGTGACTTTAGCTCCGTAAGCGTCGAACGATGAAATAAACGCCTGTTCTTGTTCAACGGATTTGGTAAGCCCTCCGACTGAAACAAACGCGGTTGCCTTATCGTAATCCAAGCCTGCGGGGGAACTCAAAACGTATTTAGCAGTGTACTTGCTGAACGGCAGGGTTGACGATACTTTCTTGCCTTGCATGTCAAAGAGCCCGAGGAAAACCAAGGGAGTTGTGCGCGCTTGCGGCCCTGCTACGGGAACCAGTTCGAACTCGCGTGAATTCCTCGTATTTGGAATAACCGCGAACTGGCTTGACTCGAAATCAGCGTAACCCGAAGCAGTGACGAAAACCTTGGCGCCTTCTGTTTCTTCAACGTTCGCAGTGCAAATGCCTTGGCTTGTCGTGCATGAAAAGTTTTCATTAGCGGTTTGAATCGACACCACTGCATTCGAAACCAAGTCTTTAGAGAAAGCGTCGCGAACGGTTACCTTAAGCAAGCCCTTCAACAACGGGAAATTAACAACCAGCGAAGTGAATTCAATAGTGTCGTTTGACTCGCTGGGAACAACGTACTCGGAACCGCTTCGCGCACTACGCACGCCTTCAGACGCTACTGCGAAAACACTGGCAATAGGAACCCCGTCAAACACTTGCGTTCCGTCGAAACCCGTTTTACGCGCCGGAATCCCTAGAGAGCGCTCGGTTAATTCGTCTTTTAACTCAACCGAAGCGCCTTGAACCGGAACCTCCTGCTTGTCGAAAACCAGCACTTTCACGGTGCCGGAATTCGTCTCGTCAGTTGGCTCGAGTAAAACCGT
>JAZDMM010000029.1:0-5285 GCA_043800965.1 Microcaldota archaeon
TGAGCGCGTCGATGTCAATGTGAAGCTCGCGATCGTCCTCTAAAATCGGGCTGACTTCACGCGCTTTCTCGAAAGCGATTTTAGTGCCAACGCCGAGCCTCAGCGGCTTGCGGAATTCATACGCCTGCGCAGCGCACAACAACTCTATTGCCACGATGCGCTCCACGTTGCGCACTATCTCCCTCGCCTTGCGCGCGCCAATCGTACCCATGCTCACGTGGTCCTCCTGGTCCGCACTAGTCGGAATGGAATCCACGCTCGCGGGATGCGCCAAGCACTTGTTTTCGGAAGCAAGCGCAGCCGCGGTATACTGGGGGATCATTAACCCGGAATTCAATCCCGCACCGCTCTTCACGAGAAAAGCCGGCAAGCCGTTATTCAAGTGCGGGCTAACCAAGCGATTAATTCTCCGTTCGGCAATGTTGCCTACTTCCGACATGGCTATTGCCATGAAATCCATTGCATACGCAATTGGCTGGCCGTGGAAATTCCCGCCCGACAAATACGCCTTGTCTTTAGTAATGAAAAGCGGGTTGTCGGAACAACAATTCATTTCAATCAATAATTTTTCCTTCACGTACTCCAGAACGTCCCCGGAAGCGCCAAGCACTTGCGGAGCACAGCGCAAGCTGTAAGCGCTTTGAGTCTGGTTGTTTTTAAGAGCGAGAATCTCGCTGTCGTGAAGCAAATCGCGAAAGTTCGCAGCCACGTTGTTTTGGCCTTGAAAAGGCCTTAACGCGTGAATGCGAGCATCGAACGAAACCGTCTTCACGTTCAACACTTCCATCGTCAGCGCCGCCGCTATCTGCGAGGCTTTCCACAAGTTTTCAGAATCGTGAAACGCCAACGCGCCAATGCCGGTCATTACTTGAGTGCCGTTAATCAAAGCCAAGCCCTCGCGCGCCTGGAGCCGGAGAGGCCTCAAGCCGGCTTCCTTTAACGCTTCGCTACTAGGCCTTCTCTTGCCTTCGAAAAACGCTTCGCCCTCACCCATTAAAGTCAAAGCCATGTGAGACAACGGCGCCAAATCACCGCTCGCGCCAACACTTCCTTTCTCGGGAATAACCGGGGTAATGCGCTTGTTCAGCAAGTTAACGTAGGCCTGCAGTACTACGGGACGAACCCCCGAATAACCTTTAGCCAGAACATTAGCGCGAAGCAAAACGCAAGCACGCGCCTCGTCTTCGGGTAATGGATTGCCTACTCCGCACGCGTGAGACCGAACTAAACGCTCGCTTAGCTCGGCGGCTTCCTCTTTTGAAATTATTTCATCACCGAACGCACCGATGCCCGTGTTAACTCCGTACATCACCTTGCCTTCGGCTAAAAGCGATTCAAGCACGCAACGGTTCTCATCTACCCTCTGGAAAGCTGCTTCAGAAACCTTGACTTCCTCGTAATTTCTGGCAACCGCAATCAATTGAGGAATAGTAAGCGAATTGCCGTCTAGTTCAACAATCAACATAACCCACCGTAAATACCGTAAAATGCGATGGTATTATTTCAACTAAATCATTTAAAAAACAATCCCCTGCCTTCGATTTTCTGACACAACTGTTTAAAATTAGTCAAAACGATGCGGGGTAAACAAAAGCTGACCTGCTTGCATTAAGACTCCTACGAACTGCCTCAAGACCGGCGGATTCGCACACTTCCGAAGGCATCTCAATTAAACTCGGGCCAGAGCACGGCGAAATGGAAAAACTGTTGGTTACCGAGTAAGTGAAACCAAAGGAATCAGCAAGTTTCCGTAAACAAGGAACGAAAAACCCTATCGAACCTTCACCGCGGGCTTTTTTAATCACGTCTACTGCGCCTAAAGAGTTATTGTTAACAATCAAAATATTCACGGGAAGAGAATATTGGGCAATCGTTGCAAGCTCCTGCTGCGCCATTTGAAAATCCCCGTCACCGCAAACAAGAAGCACGCTTCCCACTCCGGCAACGCAAGCGCCGACAGCTGCCGGAATGGAAAAGCCCATGCAACCGAATTTATCGCTTGAAACCAAAGTGAATTGTCCTGAAACGGAATCAAGAAACTCGTACTTGTGTAAACCGTTTCCAGAAACCACGACGCCGAAAGAAACTGGAATACCGCCGCCCGCAAAAAACTTGCGGGGCTTGAAAACACGCCGTTGAATACAGGCTGGCACATCGGTAACTTCACAATCAAACAAGTCGCGCGGAATATCAATTAGCACTGGGCCGGGTTTTCCGGAAACGCACGCGAGAAACGCTTCCTCGATTACCGCACGCAAGCCATCAACTCTGCTGACTTCAAACGCGCGTTTTACAAACGGCATTGCGGCAGAAGCAACATCGAAATCCTGAAACCCTTTTTTTCCCCTCTGGCGGATTGAAACATTTGCGGTAAAGGCGATTAAAGGAACTCCATCCGCTTTAGCTGCAGCTAGAGCCGTAAACATGTTCAACGCACCGGGCCCGCTTGAAGCAAAACAAGCCGCGATCTTTCCAGACGCTTGAAAAAAACCGCTTGCCGCGTGAGGCAGCGAGCTTTCAACCCGCATTAAAACCAAGTCAAGCCCTTGGCGCCGAGCAGCAGACTCAAGCTCAACCAAGCCCGCCCCCGGGTAGTAAAAAACGCAATCCACCCCAAAGCGCGACAAGCTTGCTGCAATAAAGTCCGATGCCTTCATGTCAAGTCCACGCACCCGTTTCGGCTGAGTTTCACTTTTTTCTCAACTCGCCGGACTATTTCTCCGCTGCGAACCAGCCGCGCAACCGCTTCAATGTCGCGGTAAAACTCGCGGTCGTCCTCGACAACCGGGCTAGCCTTGCGAAGCTCATCGTAAGCAATTCGCGTTCCGACTCCGAGCTTTAACGGCTTGCGGAACTCGTACGCCTGCGCAGCGCACAACAACTCTATTGCCACGATGCGCTCAACGTTGCGCACGATTTCCCTAGCTTTTCTCGCGCCGATGGTGCCCATGCTCACGTGGTCCTCCTGGTCAGCACTGCAAGGAATGGAATCCACGCTAGCGGGGCTGGCAAGAATCTTGTTTTCCGAAGCCAAGGCTGCGGCCGTGTACTGTGTAATCATTAACCCGGAATTCAAACCCGCACCGCTCTTAATCAAAAACGCGGGCAAGCCTCCGTTTAACGCCGGGTTCAACAACCGGTTTACGCGTCGCTCTGCCATGTTGCCTATTTCGGAAACCGCTATTCCCAGCAAATCCATTGCGTAAGCAATGGGCTGGCCGTGGAAATTCCCGCCGGCAATGTATTCCTTATCCTTCGTAATAAACAAGGGATTGTCTGCCGCAGAATTCATTTCGATACACAGGTTTTCCCGCACGTAAGCCAATGCGTCCGCTGAAGCGCCAAGCACTTGAGGCACGCAACGCAAACTATAAGCGCTTTGCGTGTCTGTCTTTTCCTGCTCAAGCACTTCGCTGTCTTGAATGAGATAACGCAGGTTGGTTGCCACATCGTTTTGGCCGCGAAACGGCCTTAACGCGTGCAGCCGCGCGTCGAAAGCCGCGGTAACCGTATTCAAAACGTCTATTGTTAATGCCGCGGCGATTTGCGCCGACTTTAACAACTGCTCCGCATCGTACAAGGCAAGCGCGCCTATCGCGGTCATGGCTTGCGCTCCGTTGAACAACGCCAGTCCTTCCCGCGCTTGCAAGTCAACGGGCGTCAAACCGGCTTGCTCTAAGACTTCGCTTCCCGGCATTCTTTTTCCTTGGAAAAAAGCCTCACCTTCCCCTATTAACACTAACGCCATTTGCGCGAGCGGAGCCAAATCACCGCTTGTCCCGACACTTCCCTTCTCGTAAATTACCGGCGTAACCCTCTTGTTAAGCAGAGCAACCAACGCAAGCAGAGTCGAAGGCCTCACTCCCGAGTAACCTTTCGCAAGAACGTTCGCGCGCAAAAGCATGCAAGCGCGCGCCTCGTCCTCCGGCAGCGGGTCGCCGACGCCGCAAGCGTGAGACCGCACCATTCTCTTGCTTAACTCCGCGCCTTCTTCACTGGAAATGATTTCGTTCCCGAAAGCGCCGATGCCGGTGTTAACGCCGTACATCACTTTGCCTTCGGCTAACAATCCTTGAAGCATTTCCCAATTTTCTTGAACTGCTTTCAGCGAAGACTCGGATACGACAACGCCTTGAAAAAACCTTGAGGCGGCAACTGCGGTCTCGGGAGTCAATGACATTCCGTCTAGCTCAATCCCCATAATCCATCTCCTCCCAATTGTTTTTCGATACTCTCTTTCCCGCCGCGCAAGCGCTTTTCCCGAACTCGACAACAACCCTGCTCTTTGCTCCGCTGACTACGCGGATGGCGATGAAATCACCCGGGCTCGCGCTGATAAAGTCACGCAACCCTTGAGGCAAGACGAGCCTGTTCTTGTTGTCAAGCCGGCAAACGAACCGCGCGGTGAAGTAACTCACCCATTTTCGTTCACCTCACTCGCAAAAACTAGAAGGCCTGGGCCGAGATTTTCGTCAGACGCACAAAGCGTTTCTTTGGCGATGCAGCACCTTTCTTTACGAAAGAAAGGGGCTGAAGTCGAACTCGGGTCAAGGGCTCCACAAGCCCCTATGCTGACCACTGCACTACCCAAGCCATTCACTAATAGATTAACGGAATCATTCAAAAAGGTTTTCAGTGAGTTGAAACTAAAAGCGACGCCGTTGTCAATCGCAATGAAGTAAACCGCCTTTCAACTCAATCTCCTGTCAAGAAACAGTATCAATCCCACTATTTAAAACGATCGAACGGCAATAGCATATTGGATGATGACGTTGAACAACCACTGAGCCTTCGGGCTGTGACGACGTTGATAGCGTCTGACACTTTTATACGTGGGGTCGACATAATGAAAACAGAGCTATACGAAAAAACTCGTGAATTTGTCGCAGACTCTTTTGAAAAAGCTGGCAAAAGTTCGCAAATGATTCATTTTGATCGGGCGGTTCACTGGGTTAAGACGCTTAGACCCGAAGCGGATGAAGCGCTTTGCATAGCTGCGGTGGCACACGATATTGAACGAGCGTTTAGACAGCCGGATATGCACGAACGAAAGGCCGCTAGCTACACTAACCCTGATTTTTTTCGAACCCATGAAGAGAGAGGCGCGGGTATAATAGCGGAATTCTTAGAAAAACAGGGCGCGGAAAAAAGCATAGTCGAACGAGTAAGCAAACTGGTTGCCAGGCACGAAGAAGGGGGAGACGAAGACCAAAACCTGCTTAGAGACGCTGACAGCCTTAGTTTCCTAGAAAACAACGTTCAACGCTTTTTGGAAAGGCTGGGCA
>JAZDMM010000044.1:0-2131 GCA_043800965.1 Microcaldota archaeon
CCGAGCTTTGATCACACGCGGCGCGTGGCAAGCGATGCCATGGAGTACATGCGCAGGCACGGCGCTTTCGAGCCGCATCGCTTGCACTTGAGCGAGATGGAGTACACTACGATGCCCGAGGTAATGAAGGAAATCGCGCACAGGTTCGAGCCCATTTAAACAACGACGACGGCTTTAGTGCGGTGCTTGGTTGGCGTTGCGAACTCCAAATCGGCTTCAATCGATAATTCGCCTAGTTTCTTTACGCTCGGCGAGTTCGCGTTCAATCGATAAAGCTTTGCTTTTCCAACCACGCGCGTTTCGACCAAAAAACCGTTTTTAACGAGTTGCGGAACCGTGTTTTGAATCGTGCGGTAACTGACTCCCGTTGCTTCCGAAATAGTCGACAACGGGTAGTCCCAATCGCGGTGCACTAAAAAGAAATCCAGCACTTTGGGAACCGGCTTATCTCCGAAAACGTGTCTCAAACCCATGCAATGAATTGGAAGGCAATAAATATAAATACGTTGGTTTTTACTGTTTATTATGAAGAAAGCTTCATACTTAGCAATCTCCAAATTCGTCTTGAGGCGGCTCATCGACGAGCATTGCTTTGGCGGCAAGCAAATGACTCTTGAAACCATAAGCAAGTTCATTCCGCCGGAGTTCGAGCGCAACAAACACATGGTTAAATCTGTTGTTTTAAAGATGATTGCTAAAGACTGGTTGAAAACCAAGTCTAAACACTATGGCTTGCACGTTTGGATTAACCCGGATAAACTAGACGAAATTCGCACCTTTGTTTTGAGCGAAGATTGATTAAAACGGCAGCCTCTTAGCTAAGTCGTTGAGCTCGTTGATTACACGGCCAGCGTCGTAAGTGCGCAAGTCTTTAACGAGGCCTTTCTCGCCAAGCATTTCAACGGTTAGCGGAATGTCGATGCCGTCAATAGTGTTCGCGTCCTTCATGTGCAGCGAGAAAGGAGCGCGGCACAGCTTGCCTGAAGGCGTTTGCGACGGGTCAATGTTCAAAACGCCTTTCTTTTTCTCGTGCCCGCCCTCCACTTCGAAGCCGACTTCTTTCGCGACTTCGGCGGCCCATTTGCCGGTTAAGGAAGCAAGCGGATTGCTTTTAGTGTAGTAGAAATTTTGGTTGTAAAATGCGTTCGGCTTGGGTTTGCTGAAGAAAAGAAAAACGTGGAAAGACGAACCGGTCCAGAAAACAGAGGGCTTGCCCCACTTTTTGCCTATGACGCTGACGAGAACGCGGCACGCTTCCTGCGCTTGCTCGCTCGTTACTCCGGCGCCTTTATCCAAGTCCAAGAACACTCTCTCGATTGGCTTGCCCGCGCCCTCGTTGTTGGTTGCGTAAAGCAAGTCGCTGAGCTTGCGCGGCACGAAGTACTCCCACGCAAGTGCCTGCTTTTCCGAAAGCTTGGAGCGCGCTTCCTTCAAGTGAAGCTTGCGGAGCTCAAGGAAACCATCGTTGACAGCGGCGGCAAGGTCTTCAATAAACAAGGGCTTTTGCTTGCTGCCGCGCTTGAGTATTTGAAACCGCATTCCCGGAATCCAGTTTTTAGCAGCGATTTCCTTGCCTTTGAGATAGCGCGTGAGCTTGCGCGCTACGACCGAATAATAGCCGAGCACATCGAGATATCCTTTCGGTTCAAGAGCGGGCTTAGCCACTATCATCTACCGTCTGCGAGTATTTCATTTACCGTTGCGTCGGCAAAAATTTTCATGGTGTCGTAAATTTCCAGTTCCGAGTGCTGCGGTATCAAAAGCTGAAGGTCGGTGCACGCTAAAATCACGTGCTTCACCCCTTTTTCACTGAAATTATTTACTATCCCGAGGATTTCTTCACGGTCCTTGTTTGCGTGCCTGTTTAAGACGATGTTGTTGATGAGCTTGCCTATTTTTGCTTGTTCGAAATCATCCGGAAGCAGGTAGTCTATTCCTTCCGTTTCAAGGGCGTTTTGGTATATGCGGTTGTTTAGCGACGTTGAAGTGGCTAGCACGCCGACTCGCTTCACATTCTTGTTTTTCAAAAACTTTGCCGTTTCTTCGACTATGCTTAAGACAGGTATCTTGACACTTTTCCTTATCTCGCTGATGAAAACATGCAGGGAATTGCACGGCATCACCAAGAAGT
>JAZDMM010000089.1:0-3327 GCA_043800965.1 Microcaldota archaeon
AGCCGAGACACTAGTCAATACCTCGCCCGACACCTTGGATTTCAAAATCACTTTCACCACGCCTTCCGTATCCGGCCAAGTAGACGGAGACGGGCTTACGGTTGGCGGCTGCGGGGTAACAATCGGCTTAACGTAAAGCTCTAGGAAAACGCTCAGCTGGTCTTGCCTTGCCTCAAGCGTTTCGCTAACCGCCTTGAAACCCGCTTTAACAACCGAAACAGAGTAACCCGCTTGAATCGCCACTCCTTCAAAAACCGCTTTACCCGCGTCGTCAGTGAGCTTTTCCGCCAGCGTTCCTCCTTCTGCATTCAAGAGTTTTACAGTCGCACCCGCTATCGCGCTTCCGCTGCCTTCATCGAAAACCGATACCGTCAAACCAGCTGGCGGGAACGGGTTAAAAAAGAACAGCACTAATGCGCTGACTAAAACAAGGAATGAAAACAATAACGCTAGGAATACCGGAAATGAGGGAGTTCCTTGTTTCTCGATTGGTTCCACGAAGTATTTGTAAACCGGAATGTGCAGCGAGTCTTCAAGCCAATCCATGAAGTGGTAGTACTTTTCTTCAAGCAACCGGTACAAACCCATTAAACCAACCTCTATTCTGTTCTATTTCCCCGTCTGAAAGCAATAAACGAACTCAATAACCCAACCGCGATAACAACCGCCCAGTGCAAGTCCGGCGTCGCGACTTCCTTCTTCGCCACTTTAAACGCGCATTGTTCTTCTTTCAGAGTCACGCCGTCAACTTCACCGTTTACCGTAACCAAGTACGTCTCGTCAGGGGTTAAATCAGTTGCTTTAAAATAGTGGGTTCCGAAAACGCAGCAGCACGGGTCGCCTATAGCACTAAAGGTGCACTCAGTTGCTTTAGGGCAATCGGGCCTGTAGGAAATGCTGCCTACCAACGGCGTTCCGCCTCCGACTCCCGGATCCGGGCTTATTGTCGCGGTTAAAGGCCCTTCGCACTTCCGTTTACCGTCTGCTCCCACAACCGTTGCTTGAATGAAAGCACTATCGCCTTCGTAAACCAAGTCCGGGCAATCAAGCGAAACGTGCGCTCCCACAGGCCCGCCTGGACCGCCTCCCGAAGCAGTGAAGGTAAATGAACCGGGGCAAGTGACGGCATTGCTAAGCTCTGCATAAAAACCACCGCTATCATCTGCCGTAGTCTGGCCAATATAATGCAACACTGTGTCCGGGTTGTATTCGAACTCCGCTTTTCCGGTATCTGCGGGGTTCACAAGCCAACTGACACCGCCACATCCGACGTCTCCTCCCAGCGCATCCTTGCACGAAATTCCAAGAGACGCGCTGTATAACGAAGTTGGAGTAAACGAAACTGCATTCGGGGTAATCGTGCAAGTAGCCGGTTCAGCTGGCGGGGGTCCTGCAAGGTAAAGTATTACCGGATTTCCGGTAGAAGGATTGCCAAAAGTCTGTGCACGACGGTTGCCGTCAACCGTCTGTGAAGGATTAGTCAAAGAATAGCCGCCAGAACAAGTTACGCTAAACGCGTAGTTGTTGTACAAATATATTCCGGTTCCATCGCCAGAGTTGACGTATTTACTGTCCCCGACATACGTCCCAGCGCGTTTATATTCAATCATTTTTTGCGTGGCGCCGTTGAAAAGACCGTACGGAGAAGTCGTTTTACCCCCGCCGTTAAACGGGGCGTAACTAGCCCCCTGAGAATTTAATGCGGTAACAGAATCCCCTGCAGCAGCGCATATAATCGGCGTAGTCGTGCCTTCGAGCAAAGTGAATATGTCGGCGTACCACATTACCGTGTACTTCGCATTCAATAATTCTGCGTTGTTAGCCCCCTCAAACAAGTATTTGGACTCGTCAAATTGAGTGTTTAAGAAAATGTTATCGGATTTAGTATCAGCGAAAACTGAAAGACCAGCCCCGGAAAAGCTTGAGTCGATAATCCAATTATTGTTCGTTTGAAAGTTCAAGAAATCGAGGGCATCGAGCAAACCGAAGTTAACGCCTACGCTTACCGCGCCTCCAATCCCTGTCATTTGCAAATCAGTAATCATGTTCCCGCTTGCACCGTCTAAAACCAAACCAGTTGAAGCATAAGGCGCATTGCAGGCAACGCCGTTAATATTCACGTCGTTGAATTCATTGTTATTTGAAAAGAACACTCCCAAGCCAGAAGCCAAAGCCCCGGGAATACCGGGATCTGCGTTTATGTTCGCGATAGTAATATCTTCAAAAGTATTCGAAGCGTCAAAATTCTCGTTAAACGCGGGGTAAACCTCGCCGACCAACGCAATTCCGATAGCAGAACCAGTGTAAAAAGTAACTCCGGAAGTGAAACCCGGAGGCACTTGGTAGGAAGACGAGGGGACATTGCTTACGTCAATATTTTTAAAAACAGTGTTAGTGGTGTGGTAAGAAAAAATCGGGAAAGCTCCACCGTCAAGATCAGGTAGAATAACCCCGCCGCCACCGACATCCTGCACGTCGATGTTGTCTATTTCGGCGCCGTTAGTTGAAGCGACATTCAAGCCTATAGCCAGCTTATTGGCAAACACGTCTTGAACCGAAATGACTCCCGCATCGTTTCGAATGCCACAACCATTGGATTGGATGTTTAAGCCGTATGCGGAACCAAAATAAGCATGGTCTTCATAGCCCAGAGCGCTTATAGAGTAAATATCATGTATACGTTTGTTGCTGAAAACGCACGGACTTGGAGAATATGAAGATTGGTGAAAGCTGATTCCAATAGCGTTAGCCGTGCCAGCTATGTTCCAAACATCGTTGCCGGAAACCGAACTCCACGCGCCGATGCCGATTATTGTCACGTCCACGCCCGAACCAATCGGCAGTCCGCCCAAACCAGTGTTGCCGGCAACGGAATAGATGTCATGAACTTTATTGTTTGCAACCGGCGCTTGAGCTCCGGCGTTTATGCCGAGGATACCCAGGCTGCCAGTCAAGAAATCGTAAACTTCGTTGTAATTAATTGGCATTGCGTTCTTGTGGCCTATGCTGATGCCGTGCATGATCACATTACCTATTTGGCCTAGGTTAGGCTTGTACTGCTTAAAATCGTGGATTTCATTTTTATTGGTTGCTAGTCCGCTGCCTATACGCCCCGAAGCAGCGGTCCAAGAATCGTCGACCAAACCCGCTTCGATTACTATGCCCCTTAAGCTAGGCCCGCCAGCACTCCCTTGCATCCGGAAAGTATAGATTTTATTTTTTAGAATATCGACGTTATGATTGTATTGATTACTCTGGCTGGTAGTTACGTATATCCCCCAAACACGGGTAACCGCGAACATCTGTCTGAGGGTGTTATCGATAACG
>JAZDMM010000092.1:0-2142 GCA_043800965.1 Microcaldota archaeon
ATATGCAAGGTACAAACAGCTTTGCGACTTGTTGTTTAACCAAAACCTGTTCGACTGCAACAATTTCGCAAACGCAGTTCCGCCGGCAAGCAACAAGCAGTGCTGCGTTGAAGAAACAACGTGGGGCAATACGTGCGCCGCCGATGATATCCTCCCAGGCTGCAGAGAAGGCACGTTCATCTTGAATCTAACAACGCTTGACGAAAGCGAACCCGTTCTTTCAACCCAGCTTTACGGCGCAATGCCGCGCATGCAGGCAATCGACAAAGTAGGGGGCAACGTAATTCGCTCGGGGTCTATTGCGGACAAGGATTTGTTGTTGGGAATCAACTTCCCGTTGTTCGACTACTACGACAAAGCGTTTTTGTTCTTCGAAAAACTGGTTTTCGAAGGCAGCCCGTCTTACCGGGACGGCATGTGCTCGGGCCCGAGCTGTAGCTCCCTCCCCGGAATGACGCAAGTATCCGAGCCCGGAGCAACAGACCGCGACAGGGTTAAAGCGGCGTTGCACGCGCGCTTGACTGAAGCTTGCAACGCGGTTCACGTTACTAATGAATTTGAAGTTTATTTCTGTCCAACTGGTAGCACTTGCCATATAGATGCCTTGAATGAATGGGCCAGTTGCGCGGATATTCCTACTGCTGCTGACGACGCCTTGTTCAACCCGCTAGATTTAAGCGAGGTGCCTTGTTCACCTGGCAGCACTGACAATTGCGTAGTAGCCGGGGCAGACGGAGCCGGGAAGAAATATCAGTTTCTTTTCGTAGACGTGAGCGGCCAGTACCAGGTGAATTCCTACGCCTCGAACAAATTCTGCTGGAATGCGAACGCGTACCTGAAAGGCTCGCCCGAGAACTGAAAAACGAGGCTTTAAAATAATCGGTTTCTAACTTAATTCATGGAACCTCAAGGCTTTATCTCCGGATTAAAGGAAAAATACGACGAGTTCATTGCTGGACTCGAAGAAAAAGGAATACCCGCCCCCGCCATCGTATTCCCGTTGTTTGTTTTGGTTTTGATAGTCGGGGCATACTTTTTGTTTACCGGCGCCTTACCCGGCAAGCTCGACGTAATAGTAACGGACGTTAGTGGAGCGGGAATCGAAGGCGCGCAAGTATCCTTGAGCGTTAACGGCGAGTCTTTTTCAGGCGGAACCAAGTCCACGATAGAAGGAGGCTTGGTAAGCTTTGAGAATGTTCCCAGAGGAGCCGAACTCAAGGTAAGCGTTTCCGCTTACGGCTACGAAACCGTCACGGGTTACAGGGTTACTTTTGAAAGTCCCGGAGTAGTTCTTGAGGCGGCGTACGCTCCCGGACCCGTCAAGCAAACAGGGGTTCAAATACAGGTTCTCGACACGGAAACAGGGGATTACGTAAGCAACGCGGTCGTTACTTTCTTCGCAACCGGGGACGCAACCGGGCAAAGCTCGATGACTGCCGTCAATGGAATGGTTTCATTTACGCTATCACAGCTTCCGTTCAATGCGCGAATCAAAGTAGAGAAAAACGGTTACGAAACCGATGAACAAACTTTCGTTCAAGCGCAATTGAGTACAACAGTATTTTTTGAATTAAAGCCCTTAGGCGGCACCACCGACGATCCCAAGGACGGCGACTTTAAAGCCAGCGTGAAATGGAGCAGCGAGCCAGTTGAAGGCGCGCTCGTCACGCTAACCGACGCTAACGGCAACTTCGTGTTCGCAACGCAGACTACGAGCGCAAGCGGACTCGCGGTATTCACCAAGATCGCTTTTGGCAGGAAATTCTTCGTCGACGTAAGCGATCCGGATGGCCGGTACGCTGTTTGGAATTCGCCATCGGCACTCGAGTTCTCGGCCGACACCGCAACTTACCAAGTCAACCTTGAAGTGCTTGACGCGGGCGAGGAAGACCAGCTCACCGTGCGCGTTGAAGACGAGGAAGGGAAGCCGGTTGCAAATGCGGAAGTCAAGGCCTTCGACCAAGCGAGCCAGCGCATGATGACTCAAGACCGCGCTGACAAGAACGGCATTGCCAAGCTCACGGTTTCCGACAACAACTATTATTACGTTACCGTTTACAAAAACGGGTTCCTGCCTTCATTCCAGGAAAACGCTAAAGCAGGGGACGACATTACGCTTACTCTCGAAGCAGAGAAAACAGG
>JAZDMM010000093.1:0-16042 GCA_043800965.1 Microcaldota archaeon
AGAGCCGGTGAATCATTAATGCCGTCTCCAACCATAGCAACTTTGAATCCTTTTTTCTGCAAGTTCTTGACGTATTTTTCCTTGTCTTGAGGCAAAACGCGCGCGAAAACAGTTGTGATTCCCACTTGCTTGGCTATTGCCTTTGCGGTTTCCTCGTTGTCGCCGGTAATCATGACTACTTTCAACCCGCGGGCTTTCAACTGCGCAATAGCTTCAATCGAAGTGTCTTTTACCGCGTCGGCTATTGCTATTGCGCCAAGCGCTTTACCGCCCGAAGCAACCAAAACAACAGTGTTAGCCTTGCGTTCGAGCTCCGTTATCTGACGCGTTAGCGTTGCAAATCCTATTTTATTCGCCTTAAGCAACGCTGGAGTTCCGACTAGCACAGTCTTGCCGTTAACCGAACCGCTAACGCCTTTCCCGGTTATTGACTTGAAGCCCGTGATTTTACCGAGCTTCATGCGCCGGCTTTTAGCTTCGTTGACTATTGCTTGGGCTAACGGGTGTTCCGAGTGCGCTTCGATTGATGCAGCTGCAAGCAAAACGCTTTGTTGAGTGTTTCCGTTCACCGCAAGCACGGCAGTAACAACGGGCTTGCCAATGGTTACTGTCCCGGTTTTATCCAGAACTACTGCAGTAATTGATTTCAGTTTCTGCAGCGCAGTGGAATTTTTAAGCAAAATGCCGTTATCGGCGCCCATTCCCGACGAAACCATTATTGCAGTTGGCGTAGCTAGACCCAGCGCGCAAGGGCAAGCGATGATTAACACTGACACGAACGCAGTTAGCGCAAAGTCGATTGCAGCACCGGCAATGAAATACCAGTAAACGAATGCAATAACCGCGATTGCGAACACGGCTGGCACAAAAACAGCTGATACTTTGTCAACAAGCTCTTGAATCGGCGCTTTTGATGTCTGTGCTTCTTCTACCAGCTTGATTATTTGCGATAGAAGCGTGTCTTTACCTACCTTAGTTGCCTTGAAGTGCAAAGAACCGTTTTGGTTGATGGTTGCACCGATTACCGGCGTGCCCTTGGTTTTTTTTACGGGAATGCTTTCGCCGGTAACCATGGATTCGTCAACGAAACTCTCGCCTGAAACCACTACGCCGTCAACAGGGATTTTCCCGCCGGGCTTTACGAGAACGATGTCGCCGGTAACCACTTCTTCAATTGCAATCTCGATTTCCTTGCCTTTACGAAACACTATCGCGGTTTTCGACTGCAATCCCAGCAATTTCTTGATTGCCTGGGATGCGCGGCCTTTAGCAAGCGCTTCCAAATACTTTCCTAATGCAATGAACGTAAGAACGATGGCGCCAGCTTCGAAATACAAATGGCCGTTAAAGCCGAGAACTACGCCAAGCGAGTAAAGCACTGCTGCGCCAACGCCTAACGAAACAAGGGAATCCATCGTAGGCGCACCGGTTAGCGCTGTTTTAACTCCCTTGACGAAAATCTGGCGGTTGACGAACAAAACCGGCGCAACCAAAAGCACTTGAATCCACGCCATGTTCATCATCAAGGCTTCCGGAAGCTCGAACAAACCGAAGTCCGTTAGCATATACAGCAGGAACGGAGCGCTGAAAACCGCTGACCAGACAAAGCGTTTCCAGTAAACGGCAGATTCGTCTACTTCTTGTTCCTGCTTTTCTCCGGCGAACACTTCGGCGTCAAAACCGGCGTCTACAATCACGCTGCGAACCGTGTCAACGCTAGCACTCCCTTTAACCTCAAGCACGTCGCCGGCAACAGCTGCGCTTGCAACACCCTTGACTCCTGCGACTTTCGTCTCAAGCGCTTTCGCTTGCTTTTGGTTTTCCAGACCGTATATTTTCAGTTTCAAGCCAGCTCGTACCCCGCTTTGCTAACCGCCTGCTTCAACGCTGCAATGCCCGCTGTTTTCGGATCGTAATCCACTGAAACAGAGTTGGTAAGCAAGTTAACCGACGCACTCGACACTCCTTTCACGCCTTTAAGCGCTTTTTCAACAGCTGACGCGCACGAAGCGCAAGACATTCCCTTAACTTTCAAAGAAACTTTCATTCAAACACACCCCTTCAACTGGTTAAGCCGCAAGTTCCGCTTGCAGACGCTGAACCCCCGCCGTAGCCGCACGAACTAGCTGGCTGCTGCGGTATTGATGCAAGCTCTTGCTCTACTTCGGCACTGCTTAACGAAGCAACGTTATCCTTTACGACGAACGAGCCGGGAATCATTCCCATCCAACAACTCCATGAAATAACGCCTTCGTCCTCGGGCGTGAACTCAATCACTTGCTCTCCGGGCTTTATCTTAAAGTTGAGCCCGAGCTTTGGAACGATTATCGCGTTATTGCATCCATTAAGCTCTTTACCGTTAATAACCCATTTTACCGGCACGCCTTTTTGCAAAACGAATTTGTTTGGTTCGAAGCCGTAACGCGTCACATCCATGTTAATCGTTTGCACCCCGTTTTCGAGGGCAATCGGCACATCGGTAAGCTTTGCGTTATCCACGTTAGCCGAGACAACCAGCGAGTTAGCGTCAAGACCGGTTCCTGTTAAAGCCAAGCCTTGGTTGAACATTATCAAACCCAGCAGAATAACAACGAAACCCGAGGCATTCAAAATGCTGCGCGTTAGCTTGCTTGAAAGGAATCCGGTCAAGAAACCGAAGCCGAGCATTACCGGCAACGTGCCTAAGCCGAATATGAGCAATAACTTCGCGCCTTCGACCATGCTCCCGGTTCCGGCAGCCATGATGTAAATCGCTTGCAGCGGGCCGCACGCGATCATTAAGCCGTTAAGCAAACCGATTGCAAGCGGGCTTTTTTGCTTTCGCGATTCCTCGCCAACGAAACGGCTGAGGAAAGCCGGAGTTTTAATTCGAATCTTCCTAAGCGCCGGAAACACATTAAGCATGTTTAATCCGAACACGACCAGAAACAAGCCTGCAATCAAGGCAGCTGCGCCGCGCATCAACGGAGTGAACACGATTATTGAGCCGAGCAATCCGAAAGCCGCGCCTATAATAGTATAAGACAGTGTTTTGCCAGCCGCGTACAACAAGTGCGATTTGTTTGCACTAGTTCCTTCTTGCGCGTGTTTTGCAGTGTAACTAACCACGAATCCGCCGCACATGGTAATGCAGTGGAATCCCGTGAGCAAGCCGACTATGAACAGCAAGCCGTAACTCATGTTTTGACTGATTTCCGGGAGCTGAATACCTTCAATGAAGCCTGAGCCAACGTAGAATACCAGCGCTAGCCCGCTCAGCAACAAGGCAACGCCCAACAGCTTCATTCCGTAATCAAATACTTTTGAATCGTCATCTTGTTTTACCGGCTCGTTAAACTCGGCGCAAGAATAACCGTTATCGCTGACTGCTTGCATTAAACGGTCCGCGTTCGTCTTGTTCTCGTCAAACGCCACTTCCAGCGTTCCATCGGTATAATTGACTTTAACCGATTCAACGCCGTCTATGGGCTTGAGCGCGTCCTCGATCGTTTTCTCGCAACCCGAACAACGCATTCCTTTAACTTTCATTTTCTTGTTCATTTACCGCACCTGCCGGCTTCCTTTTCGCGCCAGCTGATACAGATCGAGAACAAGCGATTATTAAATCCGTTTCACGAAAAAACAAGGCCCTAATCGTTTAGAAACGCCGAATTATCGTCCCAAATCGTTTAAAACGGCTTTTTGAGATACACTTCGTTCGTTTTTCCAACCGGTTTTCGAGCGATTACCCCGCGCTCTTCAAGCGAGGAGAGAATAAGCGAAACACTCGTCTTCGACATTCCGGTTTTAATGCGCAAGGTAGCTTGCTTTATTCCATCCTGGTTTTTGATTACTTTCAACAGCTCTTGCTCTTCAGGCGTAAAGCCCGAGAGAAAAGAGTTGAACTTGTCGTCCTTGCGTGCTTCCTTCAACGCCGAAGAAACTTTCACCTGGTGTTCGGCAAGCACTTCCTGCGTTTTATCGAAGAACACGAGGTACGCGCCGAGTGCTATCAACGCAAGAGACAAGCTCGCGCCGAAAATCAAGTACGAGTAATCCCGATCGGCATGCAGGCACGAACCGTCGTCCCTGAAGCAAGTGCCGTGTTCTTGCGAAAGCTGTTCGATGTATGCGTCTTCCTTGTTTTTAGTGATGAAAACAAAGCTAGCCAGCAGCAAGCCAACGATAACCAAGACAACGCCAATGCTCTTAGGGTTCATAATAACCGTTATCTCCTTCTGATTATAAAGCGCTTGTTTTGCTCATGCTTTCGCGTTATCTCGCGTGATTTTCAACACTGCAGCAACCATTACTATTGCGGCAATCCATTGAAGCAACGAAAGCACGTGGCCGTTAAAGATGTAGTCGAAGAAAACTGCGGACACGGGGAAAAACAATTCGCAAATCGTTGAAACACTGGCTTTCACGCGCGTTAATCCGTAATAGTAAATGAAAATCGCGCCGGAACCCGTGGTAACCGCAATCACGAGGAACAAAAGCCAGTTTTCAGGGGTAACTACGGGAAACTGCGTGAACAACGCGCCCGTGAACGCAACGTAAACCAGCATGATTAACGAGGTTAACCCGAAGCGGTAAAACGTTGCTGTTTTGAAGTCGAATT
Organism: Microcaldota archaeon; assembly: GCA_043800965.1. Classification (GTDB taxonomy): domain Archaea; phylum Micrarchaeota; class Micrarchaeia; order Norongarragalinales; family Norongarragalinaceae; genus JAZDMM01. The sequence goes on from JAZDMM010000093.1 coordinate 4,601, forward strand.
TCTGTAGCACTTTCTTTCCGAAAACAGTAGCGCTCCCGAACGAGAATGCGGCAAGCAAGGCGTAAAATGCTGCCGAAACGTAATCCGCATCTCCGGAAAAGTTTGGTAAAGCAAAGCCGAAAGTTAGGAAGTAACCCGCAACAATGGCCAACCCTGCCCAAAGCAGGAAGTGTTTCTTGATTTTCTCCTTCAGAATAATTGACGCTAGAATAATTGCGAATACGGGCTGCAGCTTTTGAAGCAGGACTATCACCGACAAGCTGTCGAAGTTAACGAGAAACAACGCTTTCACTATTGCAAGAGTTCCGATTGCGCCCCCGAACAACGCAACCAAGCCAAAGTAAAACCAGTCGTTCCGGGTAAAGCGCGCGAGATAGCGATAGCGGCTGAACAAGAACGGTTGCATCAGCACAAAAGGAACGAAGTGCAGCATGAAAACAACGAACGCGACGTCAAGGTTGTATAACCGCGGCGTAAGCACAACGCCATCCAAGCCCCATAAAATCGCGGCAACGCTGATTACAAACGCGCCTATGACCTTTGGGTTATCTCTCCAGTTCAATCGAATCACCGTTCTTTAAACCGAGTTTTTGCTTTAAGTTCACAGCTGCAATAACTTCAACAATCGAGTCGTCGTACTTGTTTTTCTCGGGCTTAATTACGAAGCCGCCAATACCATTCGCCTTAACCGGATATAACGTTATGCCCCCGAAGTAACGCCCTTCTTCTTCAAACCCCGCTATTTTAACGCCGAGCGCACCTTCTAAAAAACGCCCGGCTTCCGTTACTTCGCACTCAATGTTAAGCGTTCCGGGAAAAAAACTAAAGCCAGTTGCAGCCTTAATTCGCGATTCGTACTTGCGCATGAAGAACGCGCCTTCGTCGAAACCGCTTACTATTCGGCCGGTTAATTTCGCCATCCAATAGTCATACGACGCAATAAATAAAAGCTTGAGCTGCGTTCTTTGTTGAAGGGTGGCTCTTGTTATGGATTTCAACGATTTCTTTACCAAAAAGCGGATTTTGTTCATTGGGTTGTTTGCAATTGCCGCGGTTTTGCTGGATCAAATCAATTTCTCGGCAATAATGGGAACGCAAAACCAGTCTTTCACGCTGTTTCAATTCTTTGCGCCGATTACGGCCGCGTTCCTCGGGCCAATACCCGGCGTTATTTCCGTTTTACTGGCTCAAGGCGCTAACTTCTTCCTTTTGAACAAGGAAGCCACGTTGTTCACTTTGCTTCGTTTTGCGCCAATGGCTTTAGCCGCGTATTACTTCGCAGTTAAAACCAGGCTCGGAATCGTTTTCCCAGCACTGTGCATGGCCTTGTTCTGGATTCACCCGATTGGCGGGCAAGTGTGGTTTTACCCGTTGTACTGGCTTATCCCGATTGCGGTCGAGTTATGGTTCAAAAGCAATTTGTTCGCTAAAAGCCTAGGCACGACTTTCACTGCGCACGCGGTTGGCTCGGTTCTGTTCTTGTATTCTGTTCCCAGCCCACCGTCTTTGTGGCTTGCGTTGATTCCTGTTGTTGCAATGGAACGCTTCATGTTTGCTTTAGGGATCACTGGTTCGTTCGTGGCAGTTAACGCCGTGCTAAACAAGCTGAGTGCTCGGATTCCGCAAGAAGTAGTTGAAATAAATCCGCGCTTTACCTTGCGCTAACTAGCCTTTTGCTTTCGTCTTAGCGAAGTACGGAGGACCGGTATTAATCGTCACGTCTATTTTTTTTCCTAACGCCGTTTTCAACTTATTAGCCATATCTGTCGCAGTTTCTCTGTCGGCGAATACGAGCTCCAAATCCGTTGAATTCGGCTTTTTGGCCCCGAAGGTTCTTACTTTGATCTTCAACGGCGTATCGCAATGATCGTAACTCGTACTTTGACCCCCGGATTCAAGCTTGTGTCCGAGGTCATGCGCTCTCAACAATTTATTCACTCGTTCGATTAAAGCCACAGACGTTGAACCGCCTTTAATTTGCATGCCGAGAACTCCCTTTGGGGTAACACCTAATGTGGATACGTCTAGTGACCTATGCAAATCATGTTCGGGATTGACTAACGCTTTCCACAACGGGTGCGATTCAAACGAATGCGGTGTTGCTTTAGCCATTATGTCCCTTCCTGCCACGAGTTAAGGTACTCCTCTTGCTCCGGGGTCAGCACGTCTATCTTGGTGCCGCCTGCGGAAAGCTTTAAGGCAGCAACGTGAGTATCGATGTCTTTCGGAACTGTATAAACTTTCGGCTTGAGTTCCCTCGCGTTTTTAGCAAGGTACTCGCTGCACAACGCCTGGTTCGCGAAACTCATGTCCATGACCTCGCTCGGGTGCCCTTCCGCAGATGCGAGATTCACTAACCGGCCTTCCGCGAGCATGTAAATGCTGCGGCCGTTGGCGAGAGTATGCCTCACCAAATTCGGGCGCATTTCGGTTTCAGTCTTGGTTATTGCGCGCAAGTCGGCAACATTAACCTCGCAATCAAAGTGCCCGGTGTTTCCAACCACTGCGCCGTCGTTCATTGATTCGAAGTGGCGCTTGACTATAACGTCCTTGCAGCCCGTGGCAGTAATGAATACGTCGCCCACGCGTGCGGCCTCATCCATTTTCATCACGCGGAATCCATCCATTTGCGCCTCGAGCGCCTTAGTCGCGTCGATTTCGGTTATAACAACGTTGGCGCCCATGCCTGCAGCGCGCATTGCGAGGCCGCGGCCGCACCAGCCGTAACCCGCAACAACGAAGGTTTTCCCAGCCAACAATACGTTGGTTGCGCGCATAATGCCGTCAATAGTGCTTGACCCCGTGCCGTAACGGTTGTCGAACATCATTTTCGTGTCCGCATCATTAACCGCAATAACCGGGTACTTCAAAGCTCCTTCCGCGGCCATTGCGCGCAAGCGGATTACGCCGGTAGTGGTTTCCTCTTGCCCGCCAACCACGTTTTCAAGCAATTCCGTGCGCTTGCAGTGAATTGTGTTAATCAAATCCGCGCCGTCATCCAAGGTAATCGTGGGCTTGATGTCGAGCGCACTGTTCAAATTAGTGTAATAATCCTCGTTCGACACGCCGCGCCACGCGAAAACGCTGATTCCCTCGGCCACTAGTGCTGCGGCAACATCGTCTTGAGTGCTCAATGGGTTAGACGCGCACAAAACAACTTCCGCGCCCCCCGCTTTCAGCGTTTCCATTAAAATCGCGGTTTCCTTAGTAACGTGAAGGCAAGCGGTGATTCGATGGCCCGAAAGCGGTTTTTCCTTTTCAAAACGCTGTTTGATTTGAGCGAGAACAGGCATTCTGTCGCGCGCCCACTCGAGCTTTAAAGCGCCTTGCTTCGCCAGTGATTCGTCCTTAACCTTGAATTTCATTAAAGTACACCTCGAAATAAAAGCAAAGGAAATAATTCGGCTCAAGGTATTTAATATCGTTGTTTTTCCTCAACCGGCAAGATAAATAGTCTATATAGATTTCCACGATTTACGTGTTTTCAGGGGCAGTTTTATATATTTTAGTCCGCTTAATTTACTCGTTGCCTATCCTGTTTGTTGCCTGCGGGCATTATTTTTTAATGTGTAGGGTTGAGCTTTAATGAACGATGAAGGATTTACGCAGTCTGTAAAAGAGTTATCAAACGCCGAGCAAAAAGCGCTTGCCGAGCTCGAGAACGCAAAGCAGAAGCAACAGGAAATTTTAAGCGCTGCCAGGTCGGAAGCGCAGCAGATTCTCGACGAAGCCAAAAAGGAAGCAGAGGAAGAGCGCGACGTCATATTGATTGCCGCTGGAAAAAAAGTCGAGGCAGAATCCAGGCAAGTCCTTAAGGAAGCCGAAGCAGAAGCGAAAAAGGCAACGCAAGGCAAGAACGCCAAGGCAATGGCGAAAAAGCTGGTTCCCGTTTTATTCAAGTGATTAAAGAAATGCTGTACATGCAACCAATGTCGAGAGTCCGCGTTTTATGCCACCAGAACGCAATAGAAAAAAGCATTAGCGCGCTCTACGAATTCGGTGCAATTCAAATCAAACAGTCCAAGGATTTCGGTCCGCAAAAGCCGCTTCCGGTTTTTCAAGAAATTTCAACGCATCTGGTTCAACTAAGGGGCATGGAGCGCGCGTTAAACTTGAGCGATTCGCGGGAAGCCCGGGAAACGGAACTCGGCGGGTTATTCCAGCAAATCAACGGCTTGCATTCGATTGAGCTGGAGGAGTTGCGCTCAAGAAAACAAGAGCTGGCAAGCCAGCTGCAGGAGGCAAAAGACAAGATAATCGAGCTCGAGCCGTTTACCGCATTAACGATTTCCACCCGGCTGTTTTCAGGAAATCCGCGGCTGTCTTTTGCGTTCATTGAGTTCAAGGACAAGGCCAAACTGAACAAGGCGTTTCACGGAATCGCGAGCGATTTCTTGTTCGCTTCAAAAGGAAAAAACAATTTCGCGTTAATCGCATTTGACACGCGCAAGGAAAAGCAGGCGAACGAGGCGATTCAGAAAACGGCAGAACGCGTTTTTTCGATTCCGGAATGCAATTCAAGCTCTTTTCAGGCAGAGTCAGACCGCTTGCACAAGGCTAAGGCGGGAATAGGGAAAGAGCTTCAAGCCGTTGACAAGGCAATAAATGAATGGGCGGCCAAAAACGGCAAGACGCTCGTGCTATTGCGCAAAAATCTGGAGCTGCACGCGAAAAAAGCAGAGCTTCCGATGGAATTCACCGGAACCAAGCACTTGGTTGCCATTGAAGGCTGGGTTGCGAGCAAGAAAGTCAAGGCGCTTGAGCGCGGATTAAAGTCTTTGCTCGGCAGCGCATTTGTTTTGGAAGAGCTGGAGTTCAAGGAAATGCCTCCGTCTCAGCCAACTAACCCGTCTTTTCTCGAGCCTTTTGAGAAAATGGTTGCGTTTTACTCGATGCCGCGTTTTGACGAGCTTGACCCGAGTTTTCTTGTTGCGATTGCGTTCCCGTTGTTTTTCGGAATGATCATGGGCGACATAGGCCACGGCCTTATGGCATTAGTGCTCGGCCTCGTGCTTTACTTCAAAGGCCCGAAAGCGTTCAAGCCGTTGTGGATTATTCTCATGATTTCAGCTGTTTCCGCAATCGTATTTGGATTCATTTACGCAGAGTTCTTCGGATTCACCGATATTCTCGGCTATAAGCTGACGCCAGTAATCCACAGGTTGCACGCCGAAGGCCTTGAGATTCTTCTCGGCTTGGTTATTGCAATAGCGTTTGTGCAGCTCGCGCTCGGTTACGTCCTTGGAATAATTAACGCACTAAGCCACAAGCACACCAAGCACGCGATTGCAAAAGCATCGTGGCTCTTGGTTGAAATCGGTTTGTTCATGGCATTGTCAACTGCGCTCGATGTTGCTTTCTTCCTTTACTTGCGGCCGGTTGCGCTAGCTGCGCCGGTACTGCTTTGGGTGGGCTTGCTTGCAATCGGCGCACTCGGCTTAATAATTACCGAGGGAGTAATCACTTTGTTTGAAATACCTAGCTTGTTCGCGAACGTGTTTTCTTACTTGCGAATCATGGCGCTCGGTTTAAGCGCGGCCATTCTCGCATTGTTGGTCGACAAGCTCGCGCCTGCTTGGAACGGGTCAGACCCGGTTTCAATAATCGTTTTTCTTTTGTTTGCAATTGTTTTTGCGGTAGCGCACTTCCTGGCAATGGCTTTGGCTGTGCTGGAATCCAGCATTCAATCGGTGAGGTTGCAGTACGTGGAGTTTTTCTCCAAGTTTTACAAAGGCGGGGGAATTCCGTTCACGCCCTTGCGGGCTAAAAAAGGATAGCGTTCACAATCAAAACAGAGGTGTATAAGAAATGGGTGACATCGGATTAGGAATGGTGGCCCTTGGCGCCGGAATTGCCATTTGCGGCGGTGCAATCGGAACGGCAATGGCGCAAGCCAAGATCGGTTCCGCGGCAATGGGTTTGCTTGCCGAGAAAGAGCACATGAGCGGCCAAGTGTTGCTGTTCCTTGCTTTGCCTGAAACCATCGTTATCCTTGGTTTCGTCGTCGCTTTCTTGATTCTGCAAACCGTTGCGCATTAAAACGGGGAGCGTGAATCAAGTGGGCATTGACGACTTAAAGAAGGAGATAGTTGAAGACGCTGATTCCCAAGCGAAAAAAATGCTTGAGGAAGCGCGAGCGCAAGCAAGGCAAATTACCGCCGACGCCAAGCAGAATGCAAAGAAAATCGTTTCCGACGGCAAGGAAAAATCGTTGAAGGAAGCGGTAGAGAAAAACATCGAAATCTCTTCGGCGCGTCTTCAAGGCAGGAAACTAATGAGCGAAGCCAAGGACGCGGTTGTACGCAAGGTTTTCGAAGATTTGCGCATTGAGCTCGCGGCTTTCGCCAAATCCAAGGAATATCCGGCTGTTTTAGCCAAGCTAGCGAAGCAAGCGGTTGCGGAGCTAGGTGAAGAAGCGGTTTTGCACGTTAGAAAGCAGGACGCGGCTTTGCTGAAGGGCGCGGGTAAAGTGTCTTCGGATTACCTTGACTGCATAGGCGGGTTGATTGCCGAAACTCCCGACAAGCGAATTCGCGTTGACTGCACTTTTGAGGCGCTAATCGAGTCTCACGAGGATGAAATCAGGCAAAAGTGTTTCGAGGAGTTTTTTCCGGTGCGGAAAAAAGCGGCGGCCGAGAAAATAACGGGGAAGAAAAAGTGAAGATTGACTTTTCGGACTACGGCTACGCGAATGCACGCGTCAAGGCGCTAAAGACTAAATTGCTTGACTCAGCCAGGACTAGACAACTACAGGACTTGGGTTCCGTAGACCAGCTCGTTGCCTTGCTTGAGGAAACGAATTACAAGCAGGAAATGGTGAAGGCGTCGGCGGACTTCAAGGGAATCCGGCTTGTTTCAGAGGCATTGCACGCGAATCTGGTTGCTTCGCTGCAATCGGTTTATTCGTGGCTGCCGCCCGAGGGCAGGGAAGCGTATGAAGTGGTGTTGAACGAGTTTGAAGTATCCGACTTGAAAAAAGTCTTGACTTCCAAAGCCGAAAATCGCGAGTTGAATGCAAGCGAGTTGGCAAACGTGTTTGAAAGCAAGGTAGTTGCAAAGGCACTGGCTGCAAGGGACTTGAAGCAGTCAATAGACGTTATAAAAAACACTCCGGGTTACGAGAAAGCGTTTTCCGAAGAATGGGTTAAGCAGGCAATTCGATCCGGCGACTATAGGCCGTTGTTGATTGCACTGGATAATAATTACTTCAAGCGCTTGGCCGCGTTAAGCGTTGACACCGATAGCGCGCAATTGACTTCCGTAATAGACGCGCGGCTTGATTTCAAGAATACCATGCTCGTGCTGCGCATGCTGCGCGACGGCTTGCCTTTAGCGGAGATTGAAAAGCGCTTGCTGCCTTCCAAGCGGAAGTACTGGGTCAAGAAACTGTTGGCTTGCAAGGATTACGCTGACGCGGTTGAGCTTTCTGCAAAGAAGTACGGAGTCGGCGAGGAAGAACTCAAGGCAGCTGTGAATGAAAAGAAGTTGAGTGCGTTCGAGATAGCGGTTGAAACCGGAATGGTTTCCCGCGTTTTAAGGGCTTCACGCTTGAGTGTCATGGATTTCGGCACGATTCTCGGATTCGTTTACCTGAAGAGCGTAGAGGTAGAAAACATTCGTAAAATCGCTTACGGAATTCACTTCGGCTTGAAGGATGAGTTGAAGAAATCGATTATTGCGTTTAACTGATGTGAAATGGAGAAAATAGCGGTGTTGGCGGACTCGGAATCCCTGGTCGGATTCAAGCTAGCGGGAATCACGCAAGCTTTCGAGTGCACGCGGGATAATGCGGACGAGAGAGTTAACGAAGTGCTGGAAAAGCACGGCATCGGTTTAGTGATATTAACGCGCGACTTGCTTGACAGCTTGTCCGCCAAGACTTTGAAGAGAGTAGAGGACAGCACCAATCCCGTTGTCTTAACCATTCCGTCTAAAGGCGCTGCCTTGGGCGAGGGCGGCGAGGGCTTGGCGGAAATGGTGAAGCGCGCTATTGGCGTTGATTTGTCGAAGAAGTGAAAGGTGAATTTAACATGGGTAAATTGGCTAGGATTTCGGGTCCTTTGATTGTCGGGGAAGGAATGAAGGGTTCTCAAATTAATGAAGTCGTTAAAGTCGGGAAGGAAGAATTGATGGGTGAAATCATTTCCGTCAAGTACGATCGCGCGAGCATTCAAGTTTACGAAGATACTTCCGGCTTAAAGCCGGGTGACGAAATCAAAGGCACTGGCGCACCACTGCAAGTAGAGCTAGGGCCCGGCTTGCTGTCTTCTGTTTTAGACGGCATTCAGCGCCCTCTTGATAAAATCAGGGAGAAAACGGGCGCGTTCATTACGCGTGGAGTAATGATTCCCGCTCTAGACCGCAAAAAGAAGTGGGAGTTTAAGGCAACTGTGAAGAACGGCGACAGCGTTCAAGCCGGCGACATTCTAGGAACCGTTCAAGAAACTAATTTAGAGCACAGAATCATGGCTCCGCCCGGGATTAGCGGCAAAGTAACTGGAATCACGTCAGGCAAATACACGGTAACCGAAAAAATCTGCACAGTTGGCGGCAAGGACGTAACACTAATGCAAAAATGGGGAGTGCGCACTGCACGGCCTTACAAGGAGAAGATGCCGTTCGAACTCCCGCTCGTTACAGGAAAGAGAATTATCGACACGTTCTTCCCTATAGCTAAAGGCGGGGCAGCTGCTATTCCAGGCGGCTTCGGAACAGGTAAAACCGTTACCCAGCAAGACTTGGCTAAGTGGAGTGACGCTGAAGTCGTTGTTTACATCGGTTGCGGCGAGCGCGGTAATGAAATGACTGAAGTGCTTACGGAATTCCCGAAGCTCGTTGACCCCAAGAACAACAAGCCGCTCATGGAACGCACGGTTTTGATTGCGAACACGAGCAACATGCCGGTTGCAGCTCGTGAAGCCAGTATTTACACTGGAATTACTATTGCGGAATACTTCCGCGACATGGGTTACTCGGTTGCTTTAATGGCTGACAGCACTAGCCGTTGGGCGGAAGCAATGCGTGAAATCTCGGGCCGCATGGAGGAAATGCCTGGTGAAGAAGGCTATCCCGCGTACATGGCTCGCAAGCTCGCTGAATTCTACGAGCGCAGCGGCCGCGTTACATGCCTCGGCAGCGGCAAGCGCCAAGGCAGCGTATCCGCAATCGGCGCCATTTCACCCCCTGGCGGAGACATTTCGGAACCGGTTTCGCAAGGAACCCTCAGGATTACGAAAGTATTTTGGGCGCTGGACTCAAGCTTGGCGCGCAGAAGGCATTACCCGGCTATCAACTGGCTCAAGTCGTACTCGCTTTACACCGAGGACTTGGAAGGCTGGTTCGAGAAAAACGTTTCACCGGAATTCGGGCCGTTGCGCAAAAAAGCAATGGCTTTGCTTCAAAAGGAAGCGGAACTCCAGAACATCGTTCAATTGATCGGCCCCGATGCTTTGCCGGAGCGCGAGCGCCTGGTGCTTGAAGCAACCAAGATGATTCGCGAGGACTTCCTGCAGCAAAACAGTTTCGAGGACATTGACTGGTATACTTCGCTGAAAAAACAATTCCTCATGCTGAAGACGATAATGCATTTTTACGACAAGGCGAGTTCTGCCTTGGATTTGGACGTTCCTTTTGAGAAAATCGTTTCAGCCAAGGAAAAAGAGCGCATTGCGCAGTTGAAGCGCGTGCCCGAGGACAAGGTTGAGAAGGAATGCAAGGAAATAATGAAGTCTTTGGACGCGGCATTTGCAAGGTGATTATGATGATCAAGGAATATCAAACTGTTAAGGAAATTTTCGGCCCCCTTGTTTTTGTTGAAGGAATCGAAGCGGCCGCTTACAACGAAGTCGTTGAAATCATCATGCCTAATGGCGAGAAAAAGCGCGGGCAAGTGCTTGAATCAAGCCGCGGCTTGGCTGCGATTCAAGTATTCGGCTCAACTCAAGGCCTTGACACCAAGGAAACGCGCATCCGCTTCAGCGGAGAAACGCTTCGCCTGCCTGTGAGCGATGAAATGCTCGGCCGCGTGTTCAACGGAGCCGGTGAACCCATTGACGGAGGCCCGCCAATCATCTCCAAGGAAAAAATCGACATTAACGGAGTTGCAATCAATCCTTACGCGCGCCAGGAACCCCGCGACTTTATTCAAACCGGAATCAGCGCAATAGATTCGTTGAATACCCTGGTTCGCGGTCAGAAACTGCCTATCTTTTCAACCGCGGGACTACCGCACAACGACGTCGCAGTTCAAATCGCGCGCCAGGCAACGGTGCGCGGCTCGGATGAGGAATTCGTAGTTGTTTTCGCGGCCATGGGTATTACTCACGCTGAAGCATCGTTTTTCATGAAGGACTTGGAGAAAACAGGCGCCCTTCAACGCTCTGTCTTATTCCTTAATCTCGCGAACGACCCTAGTATCGAGCGTTTGATTACGCCGAGAATGGCTTTGACTACCGCGGAATACCTTGCGTTCGAGAAAGACATGCAGGTTCTCGTTATCTTGACTGACATGACGAATTACTGCGATGCGTTGCGCGAAATCGCCGCAGCGCGCCAGGAAGTGCCGGGCCGCCGCGGTTACCCGGGTTACTTGTACACTGACTTGGCTTCGATTTACGAGCGCGCGGGAACCATTCAAGGCAAGAAGGGAACGGTTACGCAATTCCCGATTCTCACAATGCCCGAGGAAGACATTACTCACCCGATTCCGGACTTGACGGGTTACATTACCGAAGGCCAGATTGTATTGTCGCGCGATCTTCACCGCAAGAACATTTACCCGTGCATCGATGTCTTGCCTTCACTATCCCGTTTAATGCAGCTGGGTATCGGCGCAAAGAAAACGCGCGAGGACCACGCGGGAATCTCTTCGCAATTGTACGCTTCTTACGCGGAAGGCCGTGACTTGCGTAATCTCGTCGCGGTAGTCGGTGAAGAGGCGTTGAGCGCGCGCGACAAAAAGTTCCTTCAATTCGCCGACGTGTTTGAAAAGCGTTACCTGCAGCAAGGCAAGTACGAGAACCGTACGATTGAAGAAAGCCTTGACCTAGGCTGGGAAATCACCGCGTCAATTCCAGACGAAGAAATGAAGCGCGTGAAGCCCGAGTTCATTGAAAAATACGGCAAGAAATTCAGGAGTGGCAAGAAAGAATGAACCCTCCGTTTGAACTGAATGTTCCGGAAATCATCCGAAAGCACCCACGTGCCGAAAAATTGTCTTTCTTGCACGGAATTGAATACGATGCATTCAAGGAAATCGGAAATAAAATCGAGAAGGAAACCGGGTCCGTGATTACGCACGCGCAAGTGACCAAGGTGTTGCACACCATTGCAACTGAAGCAATGAAGAAACCGAAGCTGATATCGGCAACTGAAGAAAAAAAACTTCAGTTATTCGGAGCGCATTTGAAAGACGTGGTTTTGAAACAAGTCCAAAGAAGGTCA
>JAZDMM010000101.1:0-8830 GCA_043800965.1 Microcaldota archaeon
CCGAGCCCCATTAAAAAGTAGCTGAGGTAAACCGCTGCGGTAAACGCGAGTCCCGCGTAAAGCGTTCTCTTCCGGTCTCCGCTTGCGAGAATAGTTGTCAAGAGAAGTATTAACACGGCGAAAGCGCACGGGTTGATCGCGTCGACTATGGCCGCGCCAACCACTGCTGCCAAAGTCAAATTAAAGTTCGATTCTTCAACTGGTACTTCGGTGGGTCCGCATGTTTCATTGCTATTCAATGCGTCTTGAATGGTTTTCTCCAGTTTCTCGATTATCGGCGTATCGCCGGTCAAGTGTTTTCCGTTAACGAAAACAATGGGCACGCCTTGCTCGTTTGAAGGCACGTTGAAGCTGTTGAAATAAGACGTCAGCTTGATTGCATTTTCCGAATTGGAGTACACTTCGTACTCCTTGAATTCAACGTCCGTATACTGTTGCTTGAGCGCTTCCCAGTGCGGTTTTACATTCGCGCAGTGCGGGCACCCGTCGCCGTAAAAATACTCCACGGTCAAGGCATTCGCTAATCCCGCAAACACCAGCAAGAAAAGCAAAAACTTTTTCATTTACTGAAATCTCCTTCCGCGCCCACGACCGCCGCCGAAACCCGGCCTCGCGTTCTTGTCTTGCGCCGGATTGCACCCGCCGCGGCCCTTGTTCGCGCGGGTTCCGCGTCCTGATCCGTCTCTTTTAGGGACTCCTTTTTCTACCATATAATCACCTCCTTTTATTATTATTGCGTTTCCTTCAACCAAAGCCCTAGCGACTTTGGAATTAGCGTCATCAACCAGCCTTGAGAAAGTCGGCTGCGAAATATTCATTGCGTCCGCGGCCTCGTTTTGGCTTAATTCCTCGACATAAGCCAGCCTCATCGCTTCGAGCTCTTCGACTTTCAGTTCCGTGCTTTTCAAAGCGCTTGCCGGAACCCCCCGCGGCTTGAACACCGTGACTTCGGGCTCGGAACCAACGCGCCTCAACCTTCTTCCCCTAGGCATATGAATATTTATTCATAATGGTTATTATGACTTTCGGCGCTTCATAATGCCGGGCAGGCAGTATTAAATAGTTTTCAAGTGTTTTTTTTCTACTTCTATTTCGGGGGCGGTTGGTTTGCGTAAGTTCGTCGCGTTTTTGCTGGTTTTGGTTTTCGCGGGCTCTTTGCTTGCTCTTGATATTGAAGTAACGTCTTCGAAACCGCAAGCCGGTAATTTCGACCAGAAGGCTGATGAAGTCGTTTCCGATCCGGCTATTAAGCCCGGCGAATTCGTTGTCAAGTTCAAGAACACGGACGGCAAACCGCTTTACAAACTAGTTTCCGATTCGATTTCGCGTGCGAGAACTGAAAAGGCATCGGGTTTTGATAAGCTGCTTGAGGAAATCGGTGCGGTTTACGCCGGAAAAGCGTTCGAGGAGCCTAAGAAATCAGACAAAGTTTTCAACGAGTTGGATTTAGGCGATGTCGCGGTTTTGAAAGTTTCTTCTGACCAGGATACTGAGCAAGTTTCTCAGGAACTCTCGCAATTCACCGAACAAATAGAGTACGTTGCTCCGGTGAGAAAGTATTACCTTGCTTTAATTCCGAATGATCCTTATTGGGATTCAAGCGGGGCTTGGGGCCAGGCTTACCAGGACGTGTACGGTTTGCACTTGATTAATGCGGCTGGCGCCTGGGACGTGACTAGGGGCGCGAATGTTGTTGTCGCGGTTATTGATACCGGTGTTGATTTCGGTCACACGGAGTTGCAAGGACAGTTTTGGGTTAATGAAGACGAGGTTCCGGCTAACGGCAAGGATGACGACAATAACGGTTACGTTGACGACGTTAACGGCTGGAATTTCGTGGAAAACAATAAAAATCCGGTTGACGATTTTGGCCACGGCACTCATTGTGCGGGGACAATTGCCGCGGTTATGAACAACGGGAGGGGCGTTGCAGGTGTTGCGCCTAATGTCAAAATAATGCCTTTGCGCGGCTTGTCCGCTGCAGGCGGAGACAGCGTTAAACTCGCGCAGGCTATCAGGTACGCGGTTGACAATGGCGCGGATGTGTTAAGCAATAGCTGGGGCGGGTTCGGTTACGATCCTATTTTGGCGGATGCAGTTGCTTATGCAATTGAGCACGGAACAGTTTTCATTGCTTCCGCCGGTAATGCGAATTCCCAAGTCGAGTATTTCGTGCCGGCTTCTTTTGACGGGGTTATTGCCGTTGCCGCTAGCGACTGGAACGACCAGAGAGCGGCGTTTTCGAATTACGGGGATAAGATAGCAGTTACTGCCCCGGGCGTAAACGTTTTGTCTTTGAGGGCAGCAGGCACAGACATGTACGCTACACCTGACAATCCTTCGCCGACTGAGCACGTCATACCGCAAGGGAATTCGAACGGTGAGTACTATTATGCTAGCGGCACGTCGATGTCTGCACCGCACGCCGCAGGAGTAGCGGCTTTAGTCAAATCGGTTCATCCGGAATACTCGCCTAACCAAGTTGCTTTGGCTTTAACGATTTCAGCAGACGACGTTCAAGACTCGGGGTTCGACGTTTATTCGGGTTACGGCCGGGTTAATGCGTTTAAGGCGGTTCAGACAACTGTTGTTGACTTGGGTTTTGATATAACCCCCGATTATCCGAACGGCCAAATACATTCTTACGGTTTTATCAAGAGCGTGACAACCGGGTGGAAACTCGAGTACGGCCAGGGAAAAAATCCGTCCGCCTGGATTAAAATCGCGAGCGGCTCAAGTATGTTTGACGAAAAATTAATCGCGAGCGTTGACTTGAATTCCTTGCAATTGGATTACTATACTTTCAAGTTCTCGGCTACTGCGCCTTCCGGCGAAGTCAGCTTTTCTTTAAAGACGTTTGACAACCGTTATCCCATAGTGTTTTCATTCGAGCGTTCAGTTACTAATTACGGCCCTGGTGCAGACGCTGTTTTAGCTGATGTGAACGGTGACGGCGACCAGGAGTTGTTTGCGCTTGGCGGCGATTTCCAGCTTTATGCTTGGGACGGCAACAGCCAGTTGCTGCCGGGTTACCCTGTTGATATTCCGGCTTGGATTAGCGAGAAGTCGTGTACCCGGGTCGTAAATCCGTTTCAGCAAACTCAAGGAATTTCATTGGGAGATGTTGACGGCGACGGCAAGCTGGAAGTGGTTGTCGGAATCTCTGACGCATTGCTGGTTTACGAAGCTGAAAACGGCGCTCTGAAGTGGGGTAAAAGCAGTAGTGTCGGGGCTTCGACTATCCCGCGTTGTCCGTTTATTGGACGGCCGACTCTCACGGATTTGAATAACGACGGGGTTGACGAAATTCTTTCCGTAGCTGCGTTCTTTAGTTATTACGTGGAGGCCCCGTGGGGCCCGAAGAAAGTAATTGAACTCAGGGCGTATTCGGGCGCGGGTGCCTTGCTGTGGTCTAAGAACTTAGTCAAGACAAATTCGTATTCCCAAAGCGGTGAAGATTTTTGCACCCAAAACATTTTCGGCAGTCCTCCTTACCCGAGCGAAGTGTCTGTAGCCGATATTGATAACGACAATTTCGTCGAGGTATTGCTTGGCTCTGGCCAATACTTTTATGCGTTTAACCACGATGGTTCTCTTGCATGGGAAAAAACAATGCCTAATGTCCCGGGGCTCGGCGAGCCTGGAAGAACATGCGTTGCGCCGGTTGTGGCTGACTTGGAAAACGATGGGTTCAAGGAAATTATTTTAGAAGACAATTGTTTGACTCTCCGCGTTTGGGATGGTGCCGGGAATGAAAAATGGGCGGTTAGAAAGTCTCAGCCCGCAGGGAAATACTGCGGAACTTTCGAAGGCCGGACTCCGGCTGTTGCAGACTTCGACAACGATGGCTTTTTGGAAATAGTTCAAGCGCCGCACGAGACTAAAGTGGCGGATAACCTTGGCGATGGATTCGTGTTTACTTCAACCGGCCAACAGTATTCCACTTTCACTACCCCTTGCAATCCCGCGGGGCAAGGATTTTGTTACGCTTCCCCTACTCGCGGGGAAGTGATTACCGGCGACTTTGATAATGACGGCACTTCGGAAATCGCGTTCATGAATGGGTTTACCAAGCCGCAGATATTCGTTAAGGAAACGGATGGTACTGATTTGGCTGGTTGGCCGTTAGTTCCTTCAAACTTGGTTGCTGGCGTAGAATACGAAGCTCCGTTCGTTTCGCAATTGTTTGCCAATGGCGAGATTCAATTGTTGTACCCCGGCCGTGGTGCAGATGCAATCAGGGGAATAAACTTACTGTCACTAGACGACAAGAAACAGTACGATCCGACCGGATTGTTCGTGACTCAATCGCAGTTCGACGTTGCTTCAACCAGTTACTACAAGAACTACTGCAACAACGGAGTGAAAGACGATGAAGAACAAGGCGTTGACTGCGGTGACGTTTGCGGCAAGGCTTGCATTGGCTTAAGCGTAACGCCTACTCCGTTCCCGTCAGTAACTCCGTCTCCATCAGTAGCCCCCTCGCCTATTCCAACTCCTTCGCCGACTGCAACTCCCGAGCCTTGCGTGGGCATTTGCGGTCTGCCGCGTGATGGAACAAACCACTGCGATTCGATAATGAGCAATTTAGACGCAGCGCGCTATATTTCTTACAGACTCACCATGACCAACTTCCCGCCTGAGTATTGGTGCGCGGTTTATCAGATAACTGTCACCACTCTCGACGATTACGTTGACGATCCGGTTGAAACCGAAAAGTGGTGGTTTGGGTTACTGCAAGCAGCAGAGTCTGAATGCAAGAAAACACCGGTTACGTTACCTATCGAAATAGTTACTTTTGAAGACGAGTGCCGGGCGCAAGGAAGTCAGATTCCTCCTTATCCGTTCCCGTCCCCTAAACCTGGTGTTACTCCAACGCCAGTCCCGACTGTTGTTCCGAGCCCTGTGCCTTCCATTCCGCCTGGGCCGTTTGTCTGTCCTACTGACTTGAATCCCGGTGATCCAACTTGGCCGTGTTACGGCGCTTGCAACGAATACGGCCCGAGAAACTGCAATAATCGTTGCGGTTCGTCAATGAGCAGTATGGATGCAATCAGATGGGTTGCATTTAATCTAGCGCCGCTTTTCGCTCCTTACGAGTGTGAAGCGTATTACGAAACAGTTAAACAAACCGCTGAAAACCCTGAAGGCCCGCCGTCGATTTGGTGGGGCTTGCTGTTAACCGCGGAGTCGACTTGCAGGCAGCCGCCGGTTCCGGTGACCATGCCGTGGGAAGTGATTGCGTTTGAAGACAGTTGCCGCACCAAGGGCGTGCCAATACCGCCTTGGCCTGCTCCTTCGCCAATACCGAGCGTTCAACCTACCCCGTCATCTACACCTACGGTTATACCTTCGCCTACGCCGACTGTTGTGCCGTCTCCGACTCTTGTTCCTTCTCCAACGCCATCAATAATTCCAACTCCATCTCCTTCCAAGGCTCCTTCGCCTACTCCGTCTGTTGCGCCTTCGCCTGTTGCGAGCCCGACTCCGTCTGTAGTTCCTTCACCGTCGCCATCTAAAGCACCGTCTCCCACGCCTACTGTGATTCCATCTCCTATTCCTTCACCGTCGCCGTCTAAGGCTCCTTCGCCTACACCCACGATTGTTCCTTCTCCGGTTCCAAGCCCGACTCCAACTGTAATTCCATCGCCTGTTCCTTCGCCTACGCCTACCGTTATCCCATCGCCTACTCCGACCGCGTCTCCTTCCCCGAGTCCGGGAGCCCCTGACTTCTGCGACACGAACTGGCTTACCATCGAGTATCCCCCGGAAAAAGTATTCAACAATGGATTAAGGATCAAGTTGATTGACGCGAACATGTACACGAAAGTCGCGGTGTTCGATTTGTATTACGCGAGCCCGAGCACTTGGTTTGTTGACAAGGGAATTACGCTGTCAACTGCCGCAGGTGGAACCAAAATTTACTCGAAGAACAACGTTAAAATTGAATTGAAGCTCGTTGGAAACTACATGGTGAGCGCTTGCGGCACGAGTTTAGGCTCTGCTCCGCAGCCCCCTGTTCCTACGCCGCCAGCATCCCAGTGCGCTAACGGATTAGGTGTTGGTTCAGTAGTCAATCTTGCGAACGGGTTCTCGTTCAAGATCGCTTCAATCTCTAAGTTCTACGGCGTGTACGACAAAGTAGATATTGACGTACGCGGTCCCGGCGGCAACACTCTTGAAACTTGGTTATTCTACGGGCCGGCTACGATAACCATAAGCCCGCTCAGGATTCAATTGACCAATGTGCAGTCAAGTTACGTTGACGGCTGCTTTACTGCAGGCGGAGTTTAAAGCAAGGGCTCGAGCACGAGAACTAGGCTGATAAGGCTTATTGCGATTGTCGCGGCCCACGCGAACGCGTTGTAGGCACGGCCGTTCACGTGCTTGCCCATCAGCGATTTCTTGTTGATCAACAAGAGCAAGAGCACTAGTATTACCGGCAGGAAGATTCCGTTCAACGCCTGTGACAAGTACATTACCAAGACCAGCGGCAGCTGTGGAACAAGCACGATTAACCCGCTTGACGCAATAAGAAAAGTGAACAAGCCGTAAAACTGCGGTGCTTCCTCCAATTTTTTGTTGACGCCGGACTCCCAGCCAAAACTCTCGCAAATAGTGAATGCGGTTGCCAGCGGGAGTATCGCTGCCGCGAACAGCGAAGCTGTAAGCAAGCCGAATGCAAACAATGCTGAAGCGTATTCTCCAGCGAACGGCGCAAGCGCCTTAGCCGCGTCCCACGCGCTTTCGATTTGCACTCCTTGCGGGTATAAAACGGTCGCGCAAGTCACTATAATGAAAAACATTACGAGCAGTGTTACCACGCTGCCTGCAACCACGTCCGCACGCGCGTAAACCAGTTCCTTTGCTTTGATGCCCTTCTCGACTATTGCGGCTTGCACGTAAAACTGCATCCAGGGAGCGATTGTCGCGCCTATTAATGCAACGAGAACCAGGAGGTAGCTTGGCGTGAAGTCGAAAACCGGGGTAACCGTTTGGCTTAGTGCATGGCCCCAGTCGGGTTGAGCCATTACAGCCGCAATTGCGTACGCCAGGTAAAAAACTATTGCAATCAAAAACGCTTTTTCAACCGTCTTATAATTTGCCTTAACCACCAACGCCCACACCAGGATTCCGCTTAACGGCACTGTGATCAAAGGGTTCATTCCCAGGAGTTGCGATGCCGCGGCTATTCCGGCGAATTCGGCTACCGCGTTAGCCCAGTTGGTTAAGAACAAGCCCGCCATCAACGCAACCGTAAGCTTTACTCCGAAGTTCTCGCGAATCAAGTCAGACAAGCCTTTGCCGGTGACTATGCCCAACCGCGCCCCCATTTCCTGCGTTACAATCAAAAGCAAGCCTATTGGCAGTAATAGCCATAGCGTGGTGAACCCGAAGTGCGCGCCGGCAATCGAGTAAGTCGTTATTCCGCCCGCGTCATTGTCAACTGCGGCGGTAATAAGCCCCGGGCCTAGAACCGCCAGAAAAATAGCGAGGTTCCGCTTGTTTAACTTCGGAAGCTTCAAGTCAAATCACTGCTTGCGTTTCTTGTGCTTGGGCAGGAACCGCCCTTTCTTCCAGTCTTCCGGCATCAAGCGCTCGAAAACGTCGTCAACCGTAATCATTCCGATCAGCCTGTCTTTTTCGTCGACTACGGGCATTGCAATCAAGTCGTACTTGCCCATGGTCTTGGCAACGTTCTCCAAGCTGTCGTTAGCCGTAACCCGGTACGTGTGCTTGTACATGAATTCGTAAACGCGCTTCTTCGGGTCAGCCGCAACTATCTTTCGCAAGTGAGTGGCGCCAACCAGCTTGCCTCCGGAGTCAACAGCGAAAATAGCGTACGCTTTCGTTTTCTTGAGTTTCGGCCTCAGCAACGCAATTGCTTTTGACGCGGTTACATTAGCCGGAACAGACATGAACGCAGTATCCATTATGCTGCCCGCGGTTTCCTCCGGGTATTTCAAAATCGATTTAACCGTGCTAGCCTTATCCTTCTCAAGCATTTGCAAGACTTCGATAATCCTTTCCTTTGGCAGTAGCTTCACGAAATCGACTATTTCATGCGGATCCATCTTTTGAATAATGTCCTCGAGCTTGTCTTTCTCGAGAGTCCTGAAAATCTCTTTCTGCACTTCGTCGTTCGCTTCAACAAAAGCATCGGCCGCCAAGTCCTCGTCAATGCTCCGGAAAACCATTGCTCGCTCGCGCAAGCTCAAGTCCTCGATCAAGTCAGCCAAGTCCGCGGGGTGAATCTCGTTTAATTTAGTGCGTTCCACCTTGAGCTTGATCCCGCCTTTTCTCTCGAGCGGCTCGATCTGCTCCCACGGAATCAAATGCGCCTTAAGCGACTTGAGGAGCGGGAGCTTTAACAAGTTCTTTAACCCGAGCCGCCTCAGCAACCCGCGAATTCCAACTTCAACGCTCGCGACAAACAATTTGTTTCCCTCTTGCGTCAACAGCACGTCGTTAACGCGCACTGCTTTCAAGCCGTTGACGTCAATGACTTGCTTGTCGAGCAAAACGTTTTTCACCATGAACTCTTGCGGGGTAACCTGTTCCCACGCCACGTCGTTCTTGTCTTGGCTTAAGTAAACGCATTTCTCAATGCTTTCAACGAATCGCGAGTCCATTACGCGGCTGCCGTCCTCGGTTTTAACCACCAAACCAACGACGTCCGCGTGCTTGTCCCCGTCCCGGATGACCAAGTCTTCGACTCGCCCAACCAAGAAGAATTTCTTGTCGCGCACCGGCATCTTGCGCAGCCTACTGAAATAGATGGTATTAGCCATAAAACAACCTTGAAGAAACGCTATTTTTTATTAAATCC
>JAZDMM010000132.1:0-2793 GCA_043800965.1 Microcaldota archaeon
AAACGAAACGAAATGCGTCTTAACACCCTGCTTGGATATCTCACGCAAATTGAATGCGGACAATCGCGCGAGCGACTCCGCCTTGCCGGGGATAGTGTCAGGCATTGCGCCGTAATCGAAAACAGAGTAATCGTCCTTGAATTCAAACACTCTGCGGCCCATCTTGCTCGCTGTGGGTTCTATTTCAATCAAGACGTTTTTTGCAGAGCCTTTTTTCAATCGAGCCACACAATCGCCCTCCTGTCCGGACCAACAGACACGCTCTTCAACGGCACCCCAAGCAAGTTTTCTATTTTTCGCGCGTATTCAATTGCTTTATCCGGGAAATAATCAAAACCCTTGCCCGCAAGCTCGACCCATTCCCCGCCGGCTAAATCCGGAAATCCGTCGGCATCAATGTAATTCGGCTTAACGCTCTCGGCAAAACCCGGACGCGTTGAAAAAACGTCAACCGTTTCCCCAGCATAATCATAGGAAACGCAAACTTTGATTTTATCGAACCCGCCGAGCACGTCGAGCTTCGTCAAGTGAAAGCCAGTGAAGCCGTTCAACGAATTAGAGTAACGCAAAACAGGCAAGTCAAGCCAGCCCACGCGGCGGGGGCGGCCGGTAGTTGTGCCGAATTCCTTGCCTTTTTCACGCAGCTTGACGGCTTCAGCGCCTTGCAACTCCGTAGGAAACGGCCCGCTGCCAACGCGCGTGGTGTACGCTTTAGAAACGCCTTCGATATGGGAAAGCAAGCGCGGCGAAACGCCGACTCCGCTGCAAACGCTGCCGGCAATCGGGTGCGAAGAAGTAACGAAAGGATAAGTGCCGTGGTTCAAATCAAGCAAAGCGGCTTGCGCTCCTTCGAATAAAACTTTCTTGCCTTGCTCGGCGAATTCATTGACTTCAACCGAAGCATCGCAAACCAAGTGCCTGAGCTCGCGCGACAACGCAACATATTCCTCGGTGATTGCTTCAACCCGTTCAAGCTCGTGATAATCGTAAACGCTGCGCAACACCTTGTCCTTAAACGCATGCACTTTTCTTATGCGCTCAACCAGCAGTGCTTCATCGCAGAATTCCCCGAAACGAATCCCGATTCGCGCGGCCTTGTCCTCGTAAGCCGGGCCTATGCCGCGGCAAGTCGTTCCTATGCCGTTGTCCTTATCCTGCGCCTTATCCAAAGCAACGTGCCAAGGCAGTATTACGTGCGCGCGGTGGTCTACCCCGACATCGACTTTCTTGCCGCGCTTCTTGAGTTCCCTCAACTCAGCGGATAAAACGCGCGGGTCAACAACAACGCTCGCCCCGATCAAACCGCGCTTGCCGTAAACCACTCCCGACGGAATCAAATGAAATTTAAACGTTTCACCATCTACGACAACGGTATGGCCCGCATTATTGCCGCCTTGAAAACGCACTACAGCATCCGCATTAACCGCGAGATTATCAATAACGCGGCCCTTGCCTTCATCCCCCCACTGCGCTCCGACAATCACTTTCAAATCAAAAACCCTCGAAAACCGGCTTTGAACCAGCGCACTTCAACTTGCCGAGCTTTCCGGCAAACGCAATTGCTTTTTCCTCGGCTAATCCGGCGTGCTCCTCGACTTTCATCAACGCACGCACTTCCGCAGCACTCAAACCAAACCGCTTGTCTGCAACAATCAATTCAACCAACGGATTCTCCTCTCCGCGCTCGACTTTCTGCCACGCCTTCATCGATAACTCGCGCAAAGCCTCGTGCAATTTCTGCCGGTCCCCGCCTTTTTCAACCGCTTTCAACAACACCGGCTCTGTGCAAGAAAACAACCCGAACTTATTCAAGTCTCGCTCAACCGCGACATCGTTAACGCGCAAGCCTGAAACGACCTTAAAGCACTGAAGCAGGCACTCGTCCAAGGCGAGAAACGCTTCCGGAATAGTAACGCGGCGGTTCGCGGAATCGTCGAGAGTCCGCTCCAAACCCTGCCAAGCCGCGTTCTCCCACGCAACATGCGGCATCGAAGAAACGAGCCGCGTCAAACTGCAAATCAATTCACTCGCGCGCGGGTTGCGCTTGAACGGCATTGCGCTCGAACCCACTTGCTTTTCCTTGAACGGCTCCGACACTTCGCCGAGCATTTGCAGCAAACGCAAGTCAAAAGCGAATTTGTGAAGCGACTGCGCAAGCGAAGCGAGCTGCGACAATAAAACGAAATCCTGCTTGCGCGGGCTAGTCTGAACCGAAACCGCGTAATCCGTCAAGCCCAAATCCTGCAAAAACCACTCGTTCAGCTCGCGCGCGTTCGCTTTTTTTCCTTCAAGCAAGCGGACAAACGAAGCGCTGGATCCAACTGCTCCCGTCAACCCCTTGCCTTTCAATTCAAGCGCGGAAAGCGCTTCGTAATCACTCAATAAATCCTGCGCGTATTGCGCAAGGCGATAACCTACGGTAGTCGGCTCAGCTGGCTGCAAGTGCGTGAACGCCATGCACGGCTTCGCCGCATTAGCCCTTACCTGCTTTTCAAAAGCATTCAACAACCAGCACAAACGGCTCAACAGCAACGCCACTGCCTCGCGCTGGCGCAAAACCTCGGCGTTATCAACCACGTCCATGCTTGTTGCACCGAGATGCAGTTTCCCGCCCCCGATTTTGCACTGGCTAGCGAAAACCCTTAGTTCCGCAACAACGTCGTGCTTGGTTTCCTTCTCCAACTCCAAGCTTTTTTTCAAGTCGATTTCTCCGGCGTGCGCTTCAATATCCTTTAGTTCCGCTTGCGAAACCAAGCCCGCCTTGTTTTCCGCGCGCGCTAACGCAACCCAAAC
>JAZDMM010000047.1:0-4772 GCA_043800965.1 Microcaldota archaeon
AGGACAAAATTCCAGACCGGCGGAATATCTTGGGGAAGCGGATGAGTGTCGAGGAGGCGCAGGTCTTGTGAAGCTACTTCTAATATCGCTTCCCCTTGGGCTATAAGCAACTTTCCAGCGTCATCGATTGCTATGTCATACGAAGATGCATCAGCGCGAATGCCGGGAAATTCAACCACATTCCTTATGATCGCCTTATCGAGATCAAGCTCGAACGCATTCGCACTTTGATGAACGAGGATGTAGCCGCTAGTTTGCGTTGGTCGCTTGACGAAGAAATGCGGCTGAAAGCTTTCCTCGTTGAGAATCAGCACGTCTGCAAGGGTGCGGGTATCAACGTTTGCTTTAATGAAGGCATTGCCGTCAGTGCTGGTTGCGTAAAGAAGATTGGGGTTTGCAGGATCCATGTGCAAGTCATTTATCTGCGTGAAAGCCCAGCGATACTTGTTTTCGCCCAACTGGACCGGGCCCACTATAGTATCAGACTCAACATCCACCTCCAGAAGATTATTTGCATCCGGCATGGGCCAGCCGGTGCCTACGTACAGTTGGTTGTTGTCGGGGCTTGCCTCCAAAGACAGTGCGCCGCCGTCTACTGGAATAACTTTCACGTTGCCTTTAGCCAAGTCAATTGAATAAAGCCATCCGTAAGCGTGGTAGTCCGGATACCAACCGCCCATAGTTGCAACGTATGCCTTCTGTTCGTTTGGCAAGACTTTAAAATCAAATACGCTCTCGCCCTCAGCCTGCGGGGGGATATAGAACTTAGTGGTCCAAGCTTTTGCTTTGTAGTCATAACCGCCTACAACCCACGGACCCTCCGGCCCTTCTTGGGTAACGACATACCATTTGTTCTCATCATTGTTGCTTTCTTGAATCTTCCAAAACCCTATCCGCTCGTCCGTGAAATTAGTCACATCATACGTCTCTGTGTTGACAAATTTTACCGTATTCCCGTCGCCCCACGCAATAAGGAACGGGCCGTACTGCGAGCGGAGCATGTCGGTGGCGCTGATATTATCAATGGTACGAATGACGTCCATCGTCTTGGCGTCAAGGACTATCAGTTTTTTCCACGTTGTGCTGTAAACAAAGAGCTTCTTCTCGGCAGCATCCAACGCAATGCGCTCGCTCTCTAGCGGGAAGTACTTGGATAAATCAGCCGCCGCTTCGATAGTTAAATCTGCTAAGCGTATCTTGAATACGTCTTCCGAGAGATCAAAACCGACGTACGCATACTCGCCGTCGTTCGTAATCGCTATAGCAAATGGACTAAAGCCTTGGTGCGCCAGCCTTCTTGAAACTGGTGACGGCGTTGCCGCCGCGGGCGTTGGCGCGAGCGTTGGCGTTGGAGCCGGCGTTTGAGGCGGCCCCCCAACGCAGCCACTGATTAAGACAATCGAGACCAACGCCAGCAAAAGAGTTAAAAAACGCAGTTTCCTCATGTAAAAGGTTAACTGAACGCTGGTTAAAAATGTTTAACAAGGGCTTCAATAAAGTCACGATAATCGTACTAATGGTTGTTATCATCGCGATTGTTCTAGCGGCGCTATACTTTTCCGGAAATTTAGGCCTACCTGGCCAGCCAGTAGGTCCGCTTACGCCGGAAACAGTGGGGCTGCCGCCGGCATTACCCGGATAGTGAGTCAAAATGAAGAATAAAATCTTACCTTCGCCTGCATTGTTTGCATCATTCATCATCGCGCTAGCTTTCCTGGCCCTGCCTGCTTTCGCACAGTCCCAACAGCTTCAATACACGCGGGCAGGAAGCATTGCCTGCGGGAACGCGGTTTGCGAGGAAGTGTTTTTTGAACTAAACCCCGGCGAGGAAAAAAGCGTGACGGTTGGCGGGGCTGCGCACTCTTTCAAGCTCGTAGGCATCGAAGCATCGCCTTACCCGCAAAAAATCATGACGCCGGAAGGCGAAAAGGAAGAAACCCGTTATCAGTGCATGCCGCGCTTGAGCGTAGACGGGAGCACTCCAACGCTTATTTGGGAAGCTCAACACCAAGGTGCGTTTAACGCGTTTAATTTCGAGGTCGCATGCGGCAATACGGAAGCAGAGAGAAGAGTGTCGATATACCTTAAGGAAGATCAAGTGTGTTCTGTTCCCGACTGCGCGTTTAAAGCCGAGTTGAACTTGGAAAAAAAGTGGAATCTGGTGCCGATCTACTTTATTACCGGCATGCAGAGCACTAGCCAAGGGGAAATAGAAACTGCTTTAAATAAAGGAACCTGCAAGCCCCAAGACTTCCTCGTCGTTTACGGCTATAACTCGTTAAACAAGGAATACGTTAAGCTCTTCAGCCGAGTAAACACTTTGAATGACTTGTCAAATTCTTTAAACGAGTTTGGCAGGATAGGACAGTCCGATAAAATAATGGTAGGCACTCCATTCAATTCCGTCTGGATCTACGCGCTCAATCAATGCAAGCTCGTAGCAGAGTTGACGAAGCCGTACGAGGACTTTTTGTTGATTCTAGAAACTTACGGTGAAGAAAAGACTGAGACAAGCTACATTGCGACCGAGCCAGGAACGCCAACTACGCCAAAAAGTCAAAGTTCGCCGCAAATTAGGACAATCCCCGGAATCAAGTTTGTTAGTGACTGGAATTTTTGGGTTGGAAGCAAGGATATGGACGGAAAGAGTTTTGACGAAGTGAAAGGAAATTGCGTCATCGAAAAAGCTTTCTCGTTCGATGCCGGCGCTCAGTCTTGGAACAAGCTTGAAACTCTACTCGGACCGGAAAAAAACTTTATTTTTAAAGTGACGGACAAGTGCATGTTCGGGTTGGCTAGAGAAACTCCGCCCAATACGCCGGCCTAAACTAGTTTTGAGTGAAAAACAAACTAAACTTAATTTAGAAACTGATGAAACGACTTAAATAAAAGATTTCTAAGTTAACTTAATTGATTTTAAAAAAATAGGCTTGTTTTCAAGAGTTTAACCGCTTGAGCAACCGAAACGAGCTCTTCATTGCCCGTCTTCAAGTCGCGGAGCTTGACTTTGCCTTGCTCGAGTTCCTGCTTTCCGACGAAAACAACGAAAGGAATTCCTTGCTTGCTCGCGAAATCAATGTTCTTCGACACGCCGCGTCCCATCAAGTCCATGGCCGCGTTAACACCCGCTTTCCTCAACTCAGCGCAAACGCCTGCGGCTTCCTTAACGGTTTCCTTGAACGGAATAACGAAAACGCGCACTGTTGAAGCCGAAGCATCGGCCTTGCCGGCTTCCTTGAACGCCTCGAACAACACGTCGAGCCCGAAGCTGATTCCGACTGCAGGCACTTTATCCTTAGAGCCCGCAAACAACCCCACTAAGTCGTCGTAACGCCCGCCTGCTGCAACGCTAGACGACAACTTGGAATCAACGAGGTAAACTTCGAAAACAGTGCCGGTGTAATACGCCAGCCCTCTTGCAAGAGAGGGAACGAACTCGAAATTCTTGACTCCAAACGCCTTGAGGTAATCGAAAAGCTCGTTCAACTCAGCGAGACCTTCTTTTCCCTCGGCACTCGCAACTTTCTTTTCTAGAATCTTAACGTCTTTCTCGGCAACCAGCGAGAGTAACGCCCCCGCCTGCTTTGAAAGCCCTTTTTCCTTTAACTCGCCGGTTACTCCCTTAACCCCGATTTTCTCGAGTTTGTCAAGTGAGAGTATAGCGTTCATGCGCTTGTTTTCCGGAACCCCGGCAGCGTCAAGCAAGCCGTTCAAAAACTTGCGGTTGTTGACTTTAATTACTACTTTGAAACCGAGTTCGTTGAAAGCGTCTGCAACCAACGCAAGAATTTCCGCGTCAGCAATCATGCCGCCTGCGCCAATAGTATCAACATCACACTGCACGAACTCCCTATAACGGCCGGTCTTCAACGGGCCGTCGCGAAACACTGGCGCGATTTGATAGCGCTTGAACGGCTTCGGGAGCGAAGCATCGCCTGCAACAACCCTGCAAAGAGGAACGGTCAAGTCATAACGCAACCCCAATTTCCGGCCGCCTTGGTCTTCAAGCTGGTAAGTTTCCTTCAGAATCTCGCTCCCGCCAGCGTACTTGCTTGAAAGCACTTCCATTTTCTCAAGCACCGGCGTTTCCAAAGGAACGAAGCCATAACGCTCGAACACGCAGCGGAGTTTCTCGCTAATGGCCAAACGCAAGCCCGCTTCCGCTGGCTTGAAGTCGCGCGTTCCGCGCGGCGCCTGCAGCAAAGAATCGTCGTCCATTCGCATCACAATAATTTAAGGATTAAATCCACGAGTATTTTAACGCTTGCGAACTGCGTTACTCAGGTAATTTCAACAACCTCCCACGAATTCCTGGAATTTCGCAACGCTTTAGCCGGCAGCTTGGCTTTCGCTAACTCGAGTATTCCCGGGCCATTGACTTTGATTGAAACAAAGTCTCCTCTAGACAAGCTTAATTTATCCCTGATTGAAACCGGTAAAACAAGCCTCGCCTTGCTGTCAAGCTTGCAGACGAAGATACCGCCAGGTAGAATTGGTTTTCGCGTGAAGGAAAACACCGTTTTGCTTTTCCATTTTCAAATTCACCTCTGGCGTTTAATTAACAAGTAATGGGGGCTGGCCCACTTTAAAAGAATGCCGAATTCAACAGCAGCGGAGTTTGACTTTGTTTTCAACCGCTTTAACCAGCGAGCCGTTGCGAACGATCTTCGTGAGCGCGTCGATGTCATTGTGAAGCTCGCGATCTTACTCTAAACTCGGGCTGACTTCACGCGCTTTCTCGAAAGCGATTTTAGTGCCAACGCCGAGCTTCA
>JAZDMM010000077.1:0-9718 GCA_043800965.1 Microcaldota archaeon
TTTTGGAAAGGCTGGGCACTGAAGATAAATCTAAAATCAAGGAAAAATTCGACTGGATGTACCACCGGATAAGCGGCGAAAAAGCAAAAGAAATGGCAACGCCGTTTTACGAGAAAGCAATACACGCTTTGAAAGAAAGCAAACAGCTGTGACTATCTTTTCTTTTTCGGCTTGCTTAAAGCGCGCGTTATTCGGCTGCCGATTTTCTTAGACGTTTCAGCGCGCTTGGTTTTCGCTTTCGTTTTCTTTGTTGAAAGCGCTTCAGCGAGGCGGTGCGCGGTGTGGTTCTCGAGGTAGTATTTGAACGCGAGTTTCGCGCTTTTCTCGCTATGCGACGCGCGCGAAGGCAACTCGTCTTCGGCTATTTCCAAGGCAAAAGGCGCGCGTGAGAAAGTTGAAACGAGCTTGCCTTCCCTTTTCTTGAAGCGGGTTAAAGACTCCCTGGCTGCGCGCATGTTTCCGGTGCGCAAAGCGTGCTGGATTTCTTCCTTGGCAGCCATGCGGTCTTCGTGCAAGCCGCGGAAAGTGCGGGCGCGCTCGTTGAATTCCTTGGCAAGCCACTTGACTTCCTCGTCATCCACCGCAAACAACTCGGCTTCCTGCAGGATGAATTCGGCTTCGCCGTACTCCTCGAACAAGCCGTAAACCGCGCGGCTCAAGTACATCAACGAGAGAAAGAATGAAATCAGAGGAATCAAGAGGAACACGCCGCCGTTGAAATAATACGTTAAGATCGAGACGAGCGCGCTAACCAAGGTAAGCAGGAAGCCGGAAACCGCTTCAGTAGCTTTCCGCTCTACGGAATGCGTCTTGGAATGCAGGTGCGGGAAAGCGGCCACGAACAAGTCCTTGACCGTAGAGCGCACGAGGAAATTCAGCTCGGTTACCGCCTTGTAAACCGGCCAAACCACTAACGGCAAAAGCAGCACGCCAAACGCCCAGTTCGGGGAAACGAAAGGAACAAACGAAAAGTCGATGCTGTGCGAAGCAAGGAAACCCATGTAAACAACCGCAATCGAAATCACGATGTTGCGCATGAAACGGTTCATTGCCTTGAACTGCTCGCTTTGAACGCTACGGCTCGACAAGTACGATTGCAGAGAGTGCGCGCGCGATGAAACCGCGGAAAAGTAAGACGAAAGATTGCGCGGAAGCAGCTTCGCCATTAAAGCCGAAATGGAATCAATGCGCTTGAAAATGTTCGGGGCGATAATTCCGGTCGCGATAGTAAGCATGAACGCGAGAGACAAAACATCCGCGGGATTAGGCAGCAAATCCTTGCCCGCGTTCGCGATTATGATGCTGAACTCGCCGATAGCCATCATTAACACGCCGGTGGTAACCGCGCTTTTAGTGGACAGCCCGATTGCGGTTCCGAATACGCCGTAAATCAAAAGCTTGGCAACGATAAACACGGCAAGCAAGGCAAACAATAGCCAAACAATATTCAATGAAGTCGGGAGAGTTGCTGCGGCGCCGAAGCTCACGAAGAAGAACAATACGAAGAACTCGCGGAAGAAACCGATCTTCTTTTTGATGCGCTCGCCGTAAGCGGTTTCCGCTAAAGCGAATCCCGTGAAGTAAGCGCCGAGAATCGGCGACAAGCCGAGCAAGCTCCCGAGGTAACCCACTATGATTCCGATGCCGATTGCGTACAACGCCATTTTATCCGAGTGGCCGTAGCGGTCGAGAATGCGCAACACGAAGTTCGAGAGCTTGCGCACTATGAAAAACATGGCTATGACAAACAGCAAGCCGTTGAACACAACTACGCCAATGGATTGCGCGGTGGTGAGCGTGCTAAGGAAAACGAGAACGAGAATCGCGAGAAAGTCCTCGACTATCAACGCGGAAATCGCTATGCGCGCTTCCGAAGTCGCGAGCAAGCCGCGCTCCATGATGAACTTGACTACGATTACAGTGCTCGCGAACGGCATCATTCCGCCGATGACTATTGCTTCAATCTGGCTCAAGCCAAAAGCCAAGGCAACCAAGTAACCTGCTACGGAAATCAAAGCCATTTCCGCGAAAACCAGAATCGACGCGAGCGCTCCGGTTTCCTTGAATTTCTGAATGCTTAACTCCAAGCCAAGGTAAAACAACAACATTAGCAGTCCTATTTCCGAGAAAACCGGCGCAATGCCTTCTCCGGGAACGAGAAAATGAAGGCCAATTGGCCCTAGAACCAAACCCGCTAAGATATAGCCTATTGACGAAGCTTGCCCGAAGCGCGTGAACAGCAAGCCGAAAAGCAATGCGGCTACCACTATAACGCCGATTTCGACTACTGGCACGTTCTCTACGCCGGTTGAAAACAAGGCTAGTAACGACGAAAGCAAAACGAATTCCATTTCTCGCATTACAGCAATCAAAACGCTAATAAAAACGTATCATTGTCACGGGCAACAACACAACTAAAAACCACCAACCACAAACTAGTTACTACGAAAAACGGGCTCGTAGCTCAGCTTGGATAGAGCGTCTGCCTCCTAAGCAGAAGGTCGCGCGTTCGAATCGCGCCGGGCCCGCGTTAAAACTAACTATTACTAAATCGGGCCTTGGGGGATGTTCAGCAGAATCGCGGCAAGAAGTGTTTTTCTTTCGGCCGCCCGCATTTCTTTCACGTCAAACGCTTTTGCGTTTGTCGTGCGCCAAAAAGCTTTTGCTTTTTGTGCGTTCTGAAAAAGAAAGGCGGGCATTCGAACCCCCGTCTAAAGCTTCGGAAGCTCTCATTCTATCCAGGCTATACTAAAGGCCCACTGAGGATATTGAGCGGGGAGGGAATAAAATCCCGCGCTAAACGACTTGAATCTCTCCGCCAATTGTCTGGGCGTTAATGCCTTGGTCGTAGTACGAGTACGCGCTGCTGCTTTCAATCAACGCCTTAACCGGGTACTTTGCCTTGACTTTAACCGGCAGCGTGAGTGAAACGCCGCGCTCGAGATCCTCAACGTAAAGAATTATCTTGCGGCCGGCGATTTCGAACCGCATTATTTTGCCGTCTTCCTTGAGTTCATCGAGCGATTCGATTACAGGCGCGAAACCGGTTGGAACCGCCACGTCAACTATCAGCATTCCGGTTGTTTTACCGAAGCCCACGTACTTGACTTTAGTCGTGACGGTAACAATGTCGTCTACCGCGACGTTCGTCGAGTCATAGTCCACGCTTAACTCCAAGTCGTTGAAAATGGGCTCGTTTAACGCCGGCAAGTTGAATTTCTTTACGAGCTGGAAAGCGGATTGTCCCGTGCCTTCAAGCTTGAGTTCGATTTCATGATCTAACGGTAGTTCGACGGACTGAAGAACGTCGTAGTTCCGCTTGTTTAAATCAAATGAAGCGAATTCAACTCCGTCAACCAGCACAGTCACCGTAGCATCGATTGATTCTTGCTGTTTTACAGCTGCTTCAACCAGCGCTTGAAAAGCAACCACTGTGTCTTGAGTGCTTGCGAACCCGCCGTGCGAATTGCGCTGGGCAACGATCCACTTCACTGCCTCGCTCGCCTGCGGTTTTTCAGCGTTTATCAACGCAAGCGCTGCGTAAGCGGTTGTTTCAACGCTTTGCGCGGAAACAGGCATGCACCTGCCGAAGCCGCATTTCGCGACTTCATCGCGCATTAACGGCATTGGCTCTATTCCGCCGCCGCCTATTCCTTCCCAGTACAATCCGTTTTCGTCTTGCTTCGACAAGTCAAGCAGCATGTCAACTGCCTCGCTTGCCTTGGCGCTCCCGGATTTCTGGAATACTATTGCCGCAAGCGCGAGCGAAAGCGCATTGTCTTTTTCTTCGTTCAAGTGGTTTTCCAAGTAAGAAACCGCTTTCGCGACTTTAGACTCGCTTGCCTGGCCGTAATCGAGAAGTGCTTTAGCGGTGTACGCAGTTAAGGCGAACTTGCCGTTGACTCCACCCATCATGTCCTGGTGGTGAACAAAGCCAACCGATTCAAAACTCCCGTCCGCGTTTTGGTGCGAGAGAACCCAGTCGCTCGCTTGAGCCAACACGGTTTCATCCATGGCAGGATACACTTCGCGCGCATTCGAGAAAGTCATTAACACGAAATCCGTGAGCCACAAGCTGCCTTCCTCGTCGGAATCGCCGAAAGCAGAGAACGAACCGTCATTGCGCTGGTACGTTAATTCGCGCTGGTAACCGGTTGTAATAAAGAACTCTGCTTTAGCCGACAACTCCGGGTTCAACTGCTGCGTGCTCTTCAAATAACGAAGCACCTGCACATCGGTCGACATCAAAAGCATGTTTTGCTCGCCGCAACCGTACGGCATGTCAAGCAAGTCCTCTAATCCGTTAATGGTTTGCGCAACCAGGCTCGGCGTAATCGAGAGAAGCGCTTTCTGCGAGTCTTCAACGACGTCGTCAAAGAAAACCGTGTCCAGCGTCTTGGATTCGCCTGGCTTGAGCACTCCGTTTTCAACGAGTTCCCGCTCAACGCCCTCGGGCTCTACTATCAGCTCGCGCACCACCGCGTCAGCCACTAGAGGCGTTCGCGCAGTTAGCTCGAGTTCGTGCACTCCGACTTTAGTCGGTTTAATAGTGAAATCTATTGAAGCAACGCTGTTCGCGTCAACCATGGTGCTGAGGGAACCGCTGCTTGAAAGCAAGTCAAACCATTCAGCATCCTTTATTTCAACGAATACGTCTTGAACGGAATCCTCGTAATTGTAAATCAATACGCGAACCGGAAATTCCTCGCCGCGCGTTACAGAATAAGGTAAGTCGGGTTCAACAAAAAACGATTGAAACACTTTCAGCTCGGTTTCCGCGAATCCAAGGCCTTGCTGCGACGTGGATACGGCGTGAAGCTTCCAGTTGGTAATCGAATCCGGCGCAGTTAATGGAACGTACAATTCGCCGAGCTGGTTCGTCATTGCGCCCGGCTCCCATACCCAGGTCTCGGGGAAGAACTGGCGAACGCGCGTTACTTCGGCTAATCCGCCGGTTGCAGTCGGGGCGGCATTCGGAGGCATCGCGCCTTGCGCTGCTTCAGCGTCAACCCTCATTGCCACGCCAAAGTCTAAAAAGCCGCCCATTGCTTCGCGCCCGCCTTTTACGGCTTCGCTCACAGAAGGCACTTCAAGTCCTTTGCTTGCAACCACTTGCAATCCCGCGTCCTTGAACGCGGATTCAGCTGACTCGGTTTCGTAAACCGGGCCCCACCACTCGCCTTCCGGGTGCGCTTCAGCGCGCGGTTCCGCGAAAATGCGTTCGAGCTCGTTAAACACTTGCTGTAAATTCAACCGGCCTTCCGCCAATGCGTAAACCGATTCATCGACTATTGCGTAACCGACCATTGAAGGAATTCCGTTAGTTGAGAAAAACACTTCGACTTCATCACCCGGCGCTTTTTCAACTGCGCCGAAAGAAGCGTGCAATGAAGCGGTTGGCTCGAACTTTACGCTGAACGGAAGCGCGTCAGCCGAAACCTCGTTGTTCGGGTTAATGATGTAAGCAATTACTTTCGCGTCAGGCGCCATTTCCGGAGTTACTTGAAAACTGATTTGGTTCGCGTAAGTGAAAGACGAGAAAACCGTCTTGCCTTTTGAAACAACTTCGTAGTAAACCGTTCCCTTGTTAGTCGAGTAAACGTCGAAAGCGATTTCCCGGCCCGCGTCAGCCGTGCCTTGAGAGTGTTGAATCAAGTGAATGAAGCTATCGGAAGGCGAGTAAGCCGAGCCCAGGTATTTTTCAGCGAGGTTCTGCTCGTTCGCTTTTTCAACTGCCTGCAAATTAACGGAATAAACGTCTTTTGGAATGGAGAGTGAAACGAGCGCAACGCCGTTAACAGTTGTTACTTCGTGCTCTTCGCTCGCGTCATCATCGCCGTAATACTCGGCGTTCAAAACAACTTTGGTTTCAACCGGCTCGCCAACCGGGTTCTCGGCAACAATCAAAACTTGAAACGGCAAGCCCGGCTTAACCGAATTCGAATCAGGAATCAATTGAATAATCGTTTCCGAATCAACTATTTTGTACAGCTCAGTGGATTTTTCCTCGTGGCCGCCCGTGTCCGTAACAGTAACATTAACCAGCAAGCTCCCTGCTCCGCTTGCGCCGAGAGTACCGGCAACGTACTCGACTTCAGGCAAGTCAATCGATACTTGGCCGTTTTGCAAATCGGCTTCGCGCGTAAAGTACTCCTGCCACTCACCCACGTATTTATACGCGCGAATCTTTGCTTTTCCTTCAACCGGCTCTCCGAAAAAGTATTTCGCATCAATTGTCAACGGAATTTCCTCTGAAACAAGGAACCAGTTTTTCGGGGTTGAAACGCTCACGTCGAACTTCGGGAGAACATACTCCTCAACGCGCACATCGACTTGCGACTGCACTGAACCGGAAACGGCCGATACGCGCCACGTCCCGTAATTCACTTCCGAAGCAATAGGCAAGTCAAAAGAAGCAACTCCGTACTCGTTGGTTTGCAAAGTTTTCTTAAACAGCTTGATTGCCTTGGCATCGTTCACGTTCACTTCCAACTCTGTTTGAAACGGCTTCAAGTCCGGAGTCAACGCAATCACGCGCGCGTGAAGAGTTTGCCCCGGCTTGTAAATCGGCTTGTCCGTCTCAATCAGGAAAAAGAAGCCCTTCTCTAAAACAACCGGCGCCTCGAGAACCTCGCTCGAGCCTAATGCCTGAAACTCTAGCTTGTACGAACCCTCCGGGAGTTCCGGAACCTTGAACGATTTACTCAAGCGGCCGGATGCCTTCGTGCCTTCCTCGAACAACAAGGTCTTTACTCCCTCGGCGTCTTTCAAGTAAACGGAAATAAAAGCATTAGCCGGCTGCTTGCCTGCGGTCAACGCAGTAAATGCAACAGCTGCATCGGCGCCGGTGTAAAGAACCTTGGGCGCTACCGCAAGAAACTGTGCTCCGTAAGGCGCAAGAGGCTTTACCCCGGGCCCCGGCTCCGCTGGCTGGTTTAACACGCCCCACGCGAGAACCGCAACAGCGATAACCAACAGCAAAACTATCTTGTTCCTTTCGGAGAGTACTTGAGTAGCCATGAGTTAAAGCATGAAGCGCGGTTTAAAAAAACGTTCGTAAAACAGCAGTTTAAACCTTAATAACGATTATAAAGGGCTTTTTCCATAAGAATCAAGTCACTAATTCACTGCGAGAAGGCGGTTTAAATGCCGGATGAATTGCTTACACCGATAATCGAAATGCTTGATTTGCTGAACGAAGACACTAGCGTGCCGCGCAACGTGCGCAGCGTGTTGGCGGAAGCGAAAGCCAAGCTCAAGGACGAGAAGGAAGAGTTCGTTACGCGCGTGAGCGGAGCCATTTACTCGCTTGATGAAGTCAGCAACGACATCAACCTCCCGATGCACGCGCGCACCATGATTTGGAACCTGCTCAGCGAACTCGAGTCAATGAAGGAAAAAGAACTCGACAACTAGAATTAGGCAGGCGCTAGCATTCTAAAACCGTATAATACTGCTCCTTTTCCTTGACAAAACTAACTTTGAAAAAATCAAAAAAGTTCAAGCCGAGAACCGGCTGCTCTAAATTATGCCGCTGACCAACTATTTGAAAAACCAGCTTAACTTTCTCGGATAGCCCTTCGACTTTGATTTCAATTGCTTCCGTCTCGCCGTGAATTTCAAAACACTCGCGGCCGCAGATGCCCACCGCTTCGTAAAAAGGCGAGTTTGGACGCGCTCGCTTCTTTTCTTGAACTACGAGCATTTTTTCGTCTATGAAAGAAGAGCTAGCCCCGGAGTCTACAAGGCACGGAAAAACCGAACCTGAAGGAAACCGGCAATAAACCAGAGGCCTCGGCATGGCTTTTGAGCCGTAGAGAACAAAAGGAAACCGTTTAGACTCGCCCACCGTAAACGCCTCAATAACAAAAAGCAGTTTGGGGATTTTTCGGAATTTTGACTATAAGCAGTTTTTGGCCTTCAACCTGCTTAGCTAATTTACTAAATGAAAGAGAATTTTTCTTTACGCCTTTAGAATCAATCGCCAGCCACTGGCCTTTGTATTGCTTGCCTAATTTCTTGCTGTTCTTTTGAAACCAGTTAACTGCAGGTGAAAGCTTGCCCATAACAATAATGACTAGAAAAGCGCTTAAAAAGCTAAGGATTGTTGTCTAATTTTCGGTGTCGGCAACAACCTATTTTTTAAAGGTTATTTGCTCCTGCAGTTCCTTAAGCAAGCGGAATGCTGGCGCTGTCCGGTAGTGAAATACTGCGCGTTTCCGCGTAAGAATCTCTAGCGCCGTTGCTTAAGCAAAACGAAAACCAAGACGGCAAAGGCGGCCAAAAGCACAAACGCAATCCATACTTCAGGGGAAAACTCGTTGGGCTTGACCGTAGCCGAAGGCGAAGGCTCTATTTGTTTCGACGCCGCGGGTGGTGCAAGAGGCGGGGAAGCTGCTGGAGAAACGCTTGCTGACGGCGAAGGCGTGCTCGTTGGAGTCGGCTGGTAGCTGGGTTGCGGTGAAGGCGTTGGGCTCGAGTAAACGCAGTCCGGGTCGAATTCGCAGCAATTCTTGCAAACCCCGTCGGAATCACAGTCGTCGCAGGAAGGATCTCCGCCGCTGCTGCCCCCGCCGCCAGCCAGGAGAGTGAGAGTAATGTTGACTTGCGTGTCGTTAGGTACGTTGCTGTAAACCGTTGAACTGCCGTAACCGGAGTAGCTCGCGGTAAACGAGAGGGGCGAGTAATTCAAAGGGTTCAAACCCCGCGCGAGGTAAACCGGCGTGACTGCTTGCGTGACCGGGCTAGAAGCAGTGTAAAGCAAAGTCGATTGGTTGCTTTGGGCTTGCACTGTGGCGCCCGCAATTTCCGCGCCTCCCGAACCGAATACTGTTACGTTAACGAAGTAAGCAAGAGCTAGTTCCGAATCCAAATCGACGAAGTCCTGCAGCGACGCGTTCATGCCCGTGCAGTTGACGAGGTAGTTGCTGGAAGCGGTGTCAGACAGGCTTTGGTTAGTCACGTGGTTCGAGAAAGTCGAGTTGATTACGTAGCCGTATGTTGAAGCGACGAACCCCAAGTGGTACGTGTTGTTGTCGAAAACCGCGTTAGACACGTTGTTGTTTGACGCGGTATCGAGGTAGACGCCGTAGGTATTATTATAAAACAAGTCGCCGTAAGACAAAACGTTTTCAACCCCGGCTAGGTACAGCCCTTGCGTGCTGAATGAATAATTGTTATTGGAGTACCGGTTGCTGCCGCCTGCTTCCAAGACCCCCCCGGTATTGCCGTAAAACTCGTTTGAATCAATCGAGTTGTTCGTTGCAGAAAGGGTCATTAGCCCGGCGGTGTTAAGCAGCAGCTGGTTGCCTTGAACCACATTGTCGTTTGAAAGGACAAGGCTGAGCGCGATCGTGGAGTTGGTCAAGTTATTGTACGAAACGTTGTTGCCTAAAGTTAAGGTGACTAAAACGCCTGTCGCAGACGAGCGGATGGTGTTGTTGAAAACCGTTACTCCGCCCCCGCTGATGGTTGAGTAAAGGTACACGCCGACGCTCGAGATGTTCAGCAGGGTATTGTTTTGAAGCGTGTAGTTCGAGCCTGCGTGCGACTCATCTAAGGCGCCGTAAGTATTGTTGGAAAAGTACGAGTCGCGCAGTGAAGTGTTTTGGCAGTAACGGGTGAAAGCACCGGCATAGCTTTCGTTAACCGTCGCGTTGACCACGGCGGAATTGTTTGTATGGTAAAGCGCGATGCCGTCGCCGTTGTAAATGCTGCC
>JAZDMM010000102.1:0-2471 GCA_043800965.1 Microcaldota archaeon
GCGTCGCACAAGGGACAAAACGGCGTGCTGACTGTAGTAGGCGGCTCAAACAAGTACCACGGCGCGTCAATTCTCGCAATGAAAGCAGCGTCGCGCTTCGTTGACTTAGTTTACTTTTACTCGCCAGCAAAGCTGAATTACCGCGTGCTCGCTTGCATGAAAGCCGAGAACCCTTGCTTCATGACTCTTCAAAACGAGCGCGAGCTCTGGAAATCAATCGAAAAAAGCGATTGTGTTTTGGTTGGAAACGGTTTGGAGCTGACGGCAAAGAACAAAAAGCTGGTTAATGCGATTTTGCGCAAGGCCGTTAAGAAAAAGCGCATTGTCTTGGACGCAGGCGCGCTACACTTGGCGGACAAGCGGCTTTTCACGCGCAATGTGTTGGTTACGCCGCACCCGCTCGAGTTCAAAGCGCTTTTCGGAGTCGAAGCGAGCGCCGAGGAAGCCAAGAAACAGGCGCGCAAATGGAAGTGCACTGTGCTGTTGAAGAAACGATTTTGCTTCGTTAGCGACGGCGAACGCTTGAGCGCAAGCGAAACGGGTAATGAGGAAATGACGAAAGGCGGAACCGGAGACGTATTGGCGGGTTTGTGCGCTGCTTTTGCTTGCAAGAACGACTTGTTTAAGGCGGCGCAAGCAGCAGCGTTTCTCAACGGCTTTGCGGGCGATTTGTTGAAGCACGAACGGGCTAAGTTTAATGCGGAAGACTTAGCTGAAGAACTGCCTACTGCTTGGAAAAAGGCAAAAGGTAATTAATTTTACGCAACTTATTTCTTGAATGGTGATGCTTAATGGGTAAGAAGATTGTTCACGACAGGGATGCTTGCATCGGGTGCGGCGCTTGCGCTTCGGTTTGCGACAACTGGCAAATGGAAGACGACGGCAAAAGCAAGCCCAAGAAAACCGATTTAGGCGATGACGTTGGCTGCAACCGGGAAGCAGCTGACGTGTGCCCCGTAAGCTGCATTAAAATCGAGGGTTAAGCGTCGTTAACGCCGCGCAATTCAATTGCTTTAGCGACGCGGTTAACTGCAACAACGTAAGCGGCTGTGCGCATATCGACTTTCTTGGCGCGGTGCACTTCCAGAACATCGTTAAACGCCTTCGTCATCTTGGCATCGAGCTCATTGAACACCCGCTCTTCGCTCCAGTAATGCCCGTAATTGTTCTGCACCCACTCAAAGTAACTAACCGTAACGCCGCCCGCATTCGCTAGAATATCGGGAATAACGAAAACGTTATTCTTGAATAAAATTTCATCCGCTTCCGGCGTAGTCGGGCCATTAGCGAGCTCTACAATCATTTTCGCCTTGATTTTACCCGCGTTCTCTGCCGTGATTTGGTTCTCTAAAGCAGCGGGAACCAGAATATCGCAAGGTAATTCCAACAATTCCGCATTCGAAACGTTTTGCGCACCGTTGAAATCAACGACTGAACCCGTCTTGTTCTTGTGCTCGATTACCGCGTTAACGCTTAGTCCTTTGTCGCGGTAAATACCCCCCTTAGAGTCGGAGACAGCGACCACGACAAAGCCCATTTCAGCCAGGAATTCAGCCATGTGCATTCCGGCGTTGCCGAAGCCTTGAATAACGACTTTAGCCGAAGAAGGAACATTGCAACCAGGCAAGTCCTTGTGTTTGATGGCTTCGCGCACGCAAATCGCGCCGCCTTTAGAAGTAGCGCGGTCGCGGCCGAGCGAACCCCCGAGTTCAACGGGCTTTCCGGTTACGACTCCCGGCAATTCCTTGCCGTGAATCTTGCTGTATTCGTCCATGATCCACGCCATTACTTGCGGCGTGGTGTAAACGTCGGGCGCAGGAATATCGGTTTGCGGGCCGATTGCCTCGGCCCACGCGTGAGTGAGCTGGCGCGTCATTTGCTCTAACTCACGCGAACTCATTTGCTTGGGGTTGCAAATAACTCCGCCCTTGGCTCCGCCGTAAGGCAAGTCAGCTACCGCGCACTTCCACGTCATCCAAGCAGCAAGAGCTTTTACCTCACTTAAGTTAACGTCCGGGTGGTAGCGAATGCCGCCCTTGGTGGGACCGCGCGCGTTATTGTGTTTAACGCGGTATGCTTTGAATGTCTTGATGGAATCGTCGTCCATGCGAACCGAAATTGAAGACTCCAAGATTTGCATGGGCTCGCGGATTCGCGACAAAACCTCCGGGGAAACGTCAACTACCTTCAACGCCTTGTCCAACTGTTTTAACGCAGCTTCGAATGCATCGTATTCAGCCAACTAAACCACCTGTTTCGTAAAAACGCTATAAATCGACCAACCTATTTGGCGGGTGAAAATATAAAAAGAGTATTACGCCGAAGCAAAGGCATCGGCGTTAGACGAAAACAAGGGAAGTTAGTCGCCGATTCCTTTCTCGGTAACGCGGAAAACGCACTCGTTATCCGGCAGATTCGGGGAATCCACCATTTTCGCAATGCGGCGGTCTTCCTTGCTGCGGCGGAGATAA
>JAZDMM010000116.1:0-8708 GCA_043800965.1 Microcaldota archaeon
CAACGCCGAGCGCGAAAAGCCGTTCCCTGGCGAAGAAGACATTATTTTTCCGTCTGACCGGGATGTTGCAACTTATGATTTGGCGCCGGAAATGAAGGCGCGGGAAATAGGCGACGCTGTTGCAAAAGGAATCGAGAGTAAAAAATACGGCTTCGTGCTCGCTAACTTCGCTAACGGCGACATGGTGGGGCACACGGGTAAAATTCCAGCTGCAGTCAAGGGCCTTGAAGCAGTTGACGCTGCTTTGGGAAAAATAATCAAGGCGTGCGAGAAAACCAAGAGTGTCTTGGT
This sequence comes from Microcaldota archaeon, assembly GCA_043800965.1. Taxonomy (GTDB): domain Archaea; phylum Micrarchaeota; class Micrarchaeia; order Norongarragalinales; family Norongarragalinaceae; genus JAZDMM01. Next base: position 292 of record JAZDMM010000116.1, read on the forward strand.
AGTAACAGCGGACCACGGGAACGCGGAGATAATGCTGGAGGACGGGGAAATCAATCCGAACCACACCGCGAGCTACGTCCCGTTCATTGTTTTTAATGCGGACGGCGTTCGTTTCTTTAGGCGCGGCGGTTGTTTGGCCGATGTCGCGCCTACGGCATTGGATTTGATGAAAATCGAAAAGCCGAAGGAAATGACGGGCAAGTCTTTATTGTTAACCGGAGGATTCAAATGGCGAAAATCAAGAAAATTCAAGCACGGCAAGTCTTAGACTCGCGCGGCGACCCAACCATAGCCGTTGAAATAAACGGCTGCACGGGAATCGCGCCAAGCGGCGCGTCCACTTGCGCGAACGAAGCACTTGAACTGCGTGATGGCGGTAAAAAATACGGCGGAAAAGGAGTAACGAAAGCGGTTTCAATAGCCAATAACGTAATTGCCAGGAAAGTCAAGGGCAAAAACTTCAAGTCTATTCGCGAATTCGATGACTTGTTGATTGAACTCGACGCAACGAAAAACAAAAGCAAGCTCGGCGGTAATACTACGACCGCGTGCAGTATTGCTTTCGCTAAAGCGCTTGCAGCAGATAATGAAATCGAGCCGTTCGAATTATTGCGCAGTGAGTTTAAAGCAAGAAAACGCGGCATGCCTATGCCTTGCGCCAACATGATTAACGGCGGAAAACACGCGAGCAATGACTTGCCGATTCAAGAGCACATGCTGATGCCGAAAACCAGTTCGTTCGCCGAAGCGGCGCGGTGTTGTTCGGAAGTGTTTCATGAACTGAAAAAGGGGCTGGTCGCCGCTTACGGAAAAACCGCTGCGAACATTGGGGACGAAGGAGGTTTCACGCCCCCGTTAACGGATTCCCGCGTTGCCCTTGAACTTATTCAAAAATCCGCGGTTGAATCCGGTTGGGGAAAGAAAACGCGCCTGGGAATCGACGCAGCCGCAACTAGTTTTTACAACGAGAAAACGCGCGCGTACGCAATAAACAACCGCGCCGTGACCGCACAAAGCCTGGCGTCGTACTATTTGCAACTGGCCGCGGGCTTGCCGTTGATTTACCTGGAAGACCCGTTTTTCGAAAGCGATTCCAAGAATTTCTCGTTGTTAACTTCGCGGTTCGGCGGCTTTGTAATCGCCGATGACTTGACTGTGACTAACCCGGCACTTGTTTCCAAAGCGGTTAATGAAAAAGCGGCTAACGGGTTGATCGTTAAAATAAACCAAGTGGGCACGGTTAGCGAGGCAGCCGACGCTGCTTTGATAGCGCGCAAAGCGGGTTGGGTTCTGGTTGCATCACACAGGAGCGGTGAAACCGAGGACCCGTTTTTAGCTGATTTCGCGGTCGGCTTGGGTTGCGAGTATTTGAAACTCGGCGCGCCAAACCGAAGCGAGCGCCTGATTAAATACAATCGAGTGCTTGAAATCGAGGGGTTGAAATGAAACGCGCACAAACTTCAATGGAGTATATTTTCATTTTAGCGGCTGTGCTGGTGATAGTAGTAATTTCAGCGTTCATGTTAATGCCTGCAACCTTGAAGCAGGAAGAATCAATCGGCGGCCAGCAGCAGGAACTTACTGATTTAACGGCGAGCATTAAGGCGGGCCTTGGCTCCGACGGCAGCGGGGGCTCGGGCACAAACCACGCACCGATAATTACGACGGTAGGACCGAACTCCGCCCAAGACGGAACCCAAATTACTTATTCGGTTTCTTGGACGGATGACTCTGGGGACACCGTTACTGGTAGAATATGCGATACCGGGGGAGTAGCCGCGGACTTTACGTGCATCAACCCAACAGTTATTTGCGGCATTAGCGAAACTGCAAGTTCACCGGCAAAGTGCCCCCCACAACCAGCGCCGCCAATCGGAACTTACACCTTTTATGGAGTGATCTGCGATCAAGATGACGAATGCGATAGTGAATCGTTTACACTGACCGTAACTGCATTGCCTCCGGCAAACAGCCCGCCCGAAATCACCGGATACGATGTTCTGCCGCTTAATCCCGGAGTTGGCGATACGATCACGCACGAAGTTTCTTGGTCTGACCCCGACGCAAGCGATACCCAGGTTTCGCTGTCGGTTTGTCTTGATGCGCCTAACTGCGCGGCTCCAGCGTGCACAGCAAGTTTATCGAATGCCCCTAGTTGCCAGTCTACGGCGCTAGTTGGATTGCACACGTATTACGCGGTTGTTTGTGATGACGAACCCGAATGCAGTGACCCGCCAACCACGTTCACGTTAAACGTGCAGGAAGCACCATTCACCGTTTACTACGCCCCGTCAACGGCAACATTAGTATTAGACAATATTGGCGCGCCTATCGAAGAACAAGGCAACATGATACTAACCGGAAACGAATGGAAGAACGTAGAACGCAAACTCAAGCTAGCCGGAAACGAAAAGCGGGCAGTACAACTCGTCATTAAAGCCCACGAGGACATTACAATTCAATTCGACGCAAACGTCCCCGGCGCATTAGCCGGCCAGTTTAAGCTCTATTACGAACAAGGAATACTATTGCGGACTGAGAACGGGATTGCAACCAGTTGTTTGGGTTTCATGAGCCTGCCCGCAGGAAGCCCTAACGGCGAAGGCAACGCCGGAGAAACGTGGTTTGACGCGTTGATTCCGTTGTCAACAACCGAGCGCTTCACCATGGCTGCGGGAGAAATCCGGCCGCTGTGGATTTCGGTTACCGCGCCAGACGCAAGCGCCGCGGGAACAATAATGTTTAACGTAAACGCGGAAAACGCGGGCGGTGATGTGTTTACCGAAACCGACATAAATCTAATTGTCGAAAACCGCGGCTTTTCTTTGCCTCAAGCTCCTTCCCTGAAAGCGTTTTTTGAAATGCGTACCGACATGATTAACCATTTCACTGGCAGCGATCCGGCGAAAACGAAAGCCGCATTCTTTGAAGGCGTGTCAACTGGCGTGGATAACCGGATCACTTCGGAGTTTTACGCGGCGTCGTACTACCAAACCGCTCCAAGTGAGTGGTTTACTAAATCAAGCTTCTGGATTTTGCCGTTACACCGCGCAACCGACTGGACAGACGCGCCCGGAGAATCGTTTCCTACCGATATCGGAACCAAGGTCGGGTATTTTTCAGCTAACCCCGCTATGGAGTTGTTGGTTTACACATTAGACGAGCCTTATTGGCAAAGTGATTATGAAAAAATAAATCAACGAACAAACAAGATAGAGATTTTGAAAAGCACGTACTCTACGCTTAGGACAATAGTGACCGAACAAATCGGGCCGCTCTATAAAATAGACGCCACTAGTAATTGGTGCCCACCGATAAACGAGCCGTGTGTTAGTTTAACGGCTGATTTGGATTACTTCGATCCCACTGGCGTTTACTTCTACAGGCAAGGCAAGACCTGGTACGACGCAGGAGACCCAACGCGGTACGATACCGCGAAGGAGCGCCCGTTTTTTTATAACATCGGTCCTACCGCCGACACTCCGCTGCATTTTGCAACGGTATTGCTCGATTTCAAAGCCCCGAAACACAGGGCGATCCCGTGGATTGCCTGGAAGGACCAGTTCAACGGCGTTCAATATTGGGTTGCGAATTACTTCTACTCGCCGTACACCGCTGACGACGCTGCGTGGAACCGCCCGAAACTATTCTCGTTGAAAGAATTGTTGAAACCCGGCCCGCGTTGTGTAGACGAAGGAAACGGATGGGGTTATTTGTTCTACCCGGGTTGGTCCATGCCAGAAGAAGTGTTGGATAAGTTATTAGACCAAACACAAAAACCGCAAAAGATGCTGCCGAGCATTCGGTTGGAGTTGTGGGGGGAAGGAATGCAGGATTACGAGTACGTTAAATGCGCTGAAAGCGGGTTGAGTGACGCTGAAATAAGCGCGCAGATTCAAACGATTACCGGGCCCTTGGTTTGCGCCGGCGCTAGTTGTGATTATCTGGGTTTGGATACGGCCGACGCCAATAAATTTGACAGTGTTTTAGAGGCGTTCGCGGGCTACTGCTGACCCCCCACACTTCCACTAATAGGGGTTTAAGGGATAACGAGAAGAAAGAGCGAAGGAAAACGGCAAACAGAGGCGAAAAACAAATGGTTTGGGGCAAGCGAGAAATAGTTGAAGCGCAGAAGAACGGCAGGATAAAGATAACACCGTTCGTTGAAAACGCAATAAGAGGCAGTTCGGTTAACTTGAGGTTAGGTAGTGAGTTTAGGTTCTTGAAGAAGAGTAGCAAACCAATTGATCTAAGTAAAGGATATGAAACCAACTTCAAAAAACATAGTGAGTTGGTGGTGTTGTCTGGAAAAGAAAAGCTAATTCTAAAACCAGGGCAAATGGTGCTCGGTTTAACTTTAGAAAAAATCAAGCTACCAAATAACGTTTGTGGTTTTATCGAAGGAAGAAGTGGGTTAGCTAGGTTGGGTTTGTTAGTTCATGTTAGCTCGGAGCTGATCCACCCCGGCGCGAACAACAAACAAGTTTTAGAGTTAGTTAACTTAGGTCCTAGTTCTTTAGAGTTACGGCCGGGAACGGAAGTCTGCCAAATAGTTTTAGACGACGTTAAAAGCAGTTCTAGTTTGGTTCACTCCTTTCAAAAACAAGATAGTTTGTGATTAGATTGGTTGAAACCAAGTACGAGAGACAAAAAAGCAACCAAACAGCCCGTTTAAGTGTTAGAACTAAGGATTTGAAGAGTTTAGAAACAGGCCGGTTCACGCTTTACTCGTTTCTTAATGCTTGTTTTAGCTTCTCACCTAAGACAAAAGAGCTTGCAATACTCATTTTAGAGGAGTTGAGGAAGAAACCCACTTCGTTCACCCACTTACTTGACGCCACCAGCGGCAAGAAGAGCAGTTTGTTCCTGGTTCTAGCCGCGTTAAAACAAAGCGGATTAGTGGAACAGAGGGGGCGGGGGCAACCGTTTGTTTTGTCGGGTTCGTTCTCCAAGGCGCTCGCGGCTTACGCGGGTTGGTGGGAACAGTGGAAGGAAAGGGTTTAAAATTAATTCCCGCATTAAAGTGTTGTTCGGTGGTTTATTATGGGTTTTTTCTCTCTTGGTTCTGAAAGCAAGCCAGCCGGCAAAAACGGCTTTGTTTTGGAGTGCGCGGTGCACCCGTTGCGCTTGCCCGCCAACAAGGCGGATTTCGTGGAGTTGGAAATCGTGCTCGAAAGCCAATCCAACGATTCGCAACTGGCTTCTTTATTGATAGACCTGCCGAAAAGCCTGGGTTTCGACCAGAGCGCGTTGTCTCAACGAAAGGAGATTCGCTTTGGTGAGTTGATGCCCGGCCAGAAGAAGAAACTTACCCTAAACATTTATGGGACCCAGCGCACACAGCCGGGTTCTTACAACATTTACTTAACCGCGTCGTCGCATTACCGCACGTACGAGCACGTGCTGGCCGAAGTGCGGAAAACAATAGTTTTAAGAGCGGCTTGAGCGATAATTACGTTTACAAAGCATAAAGGTGATTTAGAGTGTCTTTGAAGCTTTCTCAATTAATGGGTAAGGATGTTTACAGTGATACCGCGGATTACATAGGCAAGGTTCACGATATCATTCTCGACTTGCAGAAGGGAGAAGTCGTTCGCTTGACTCTAGAGCCGATTCGCGCGGGCAGTAAGGAAGAAGCCAAGCGCATTTTCAAGGAAAAAACGATTATGTACAAGTCGGTTAAGGCCGTCGAGAAAATAGTAATTATCTCGAAAGCACCGATTCCGGAAGAGACTGAAGAAGAGCCGGAACAACAGGTGCCGTTGAAGCCGACGCCGTACTCGTTCAGGTACAGGAAAGCGTAAGGCATTTCGATAGTTTTTCTAATGCGTTTAGCGCTACGGCTAGTTTTTTTAATAGCGGGGATAGGATTTGAACCTATGGTCTCCGGGTTATGAGCCCAGCGGGTACTCCTGGCTACCCTTGAGGCAAACAATAATCGTTTGATACCCCGCTAACCAAGAATACGTGCATTACGTAGTGGGGTTTCACGTTTAAATACGTTTATCCCTTAAGCCGGAATTCAACAGTGTTTCAATAGCCGTGATTTTCATTTCCAGCTCTTTAGCATTGTTGGTTTCAACGAACTTTAGTTTGTTGTTGCACTCCGGGCACTTGAACTTGGTTTCCATTGCATGTTCCACGCCGATAACCACGCACTTCTTGGCGCACGAGTACAACATCGCGCTCTCGCCGTCGTGCATCTGCGCTCGCAACCCGTCATACTCCCTCTTTTTCTTGCGCAAAAGATTCTGCAGCGCACGCTCACTGTTAACGAACCAAGTGTAAGTGAACCAGCCGGTCTGCAAGTTTTTCTCGCGCGTGTACTCCACGATGCCGTAGTTGTGCAGCACGTTAAGCTTGGAACGAATGTCCGCTATCTTAAAACTAGTAGCTTTTTCTATCTTGTCGTCGGTCGCTCCTTCGCCAATGCTTTCGACGATTTTAGTTCCTTCTTCACCGGCAACCTCGTCTGCGAACAGTAGAACGCAGTCCTTTTGGGACAGCGCCAGGTCAATGCCGGCTTTTTTCATATCCAATTATACGAATGGAAAATATTTATACGTTTACTTACGCGAGTCAACAACTTTTTTGCCTTTGTTAACAGGTTCAATTTTAATTTTTGCTCCCTTAAACTCGTTTCCCAGCTCTTTTCCTTGAAACAATTCGTGCAAAAACACGGCTAATGCCGCGACTTCCGAATGAGGCTGGCCCGTTACCGCAACATTCAAGTCGCTTTCCTCGTACACGGCGCGCTGGACTTTCTCGCTTCCGACAATAACCAGCACGTTCTTCGCCTTACGGATTCCTTTCACTTCCTTCTCCAAACGCAAGCCGTACATGGTCAAGTGAACCGTAAGCCATCCCTTGCGTTTGTGTTCGCGAATAACCTTGAGCCAATCCTTTCGGTAATCGATCTCGAACTTTCCGCCCCAGTTCGCAACGATTTTCTCGACCGTTTCAATAATCTTGCCGTCTTGCTCGCCGCTGAGAATTACCTTGTCGGCGCCGAGCGCTCTCGCAGTCAGGCAAACGTGGCTCGTGATGCGCTTGTCGCGCTCGATTCTGTGGTTCAAACGAAGGACAACAACCGCCATAAAATCAACTTTCAAAAACACTCTTCAAACTCAAAAGATATAAACCATGCCCCGCCAAATAAATTTCTGTTTTTTTTTCACGGGCTCATAGCTCAGTTGGTAGAGCACTCGATGGCCTTCAACGGCCAGGTGAAGCTCTTAACCGAGGGGTCAGGGGTTCGAAACCCCTTGAGCCCGCCTTTATTTATTTCCTTGCGCGTACTGTTTAGTAAATGCGCGAAGTATACGAAAAGATGGCGGGGAAACTCAGGCAACACACAACTAATCCAGTTTACGTGTTGGGCGGAACCAGAGTCACTCCCCTTCACCTCGCTTTGAATTTCGAGGAAAACTGGGCTCTCGCGTCCATGGGCTTCAAGAGAGCGCGAGGAATTATTCTAACCGTTTTAGAAAAGCCGGCTGCCGAGCAAGGCTATTCCGTGGCAGTAACGCGCGAGGGAGACAAGATAGCGCCCCAGGAAACGGCTGCCTTAATCGCTTTAATCCGTCGGCCCGTCAAAAACGAGGCGGAACAGCGAACGGTCCGGGCGGAGTTGCAGCGCCTCGGCAAGATAAAAATCACTCTTAAACCCCTGCCCAAAAAATAACGCCCTTGCACCCCTTTTAAACCCGCAAGGCTTTTATTGGCGGTTTCGGTTCTTTTTACACGGATTCTGTGAAGGTGGGTTGAACTGGTCGCCCTGCTGGCCCTCTTACGGGGGCTGGCCTAATTCTTCGAGTTGCGGCCCAGTTCATATTAAGCTTCTCAGGGGAACCTAGGTTCGTGTCAAACCTTGGCGGGTTTGTCACGTGCTACAAAGCTTCGCTTTGTACGCATCCCTGAAAACCTTGGGTTCACACCCCTCCTACGTTTTTTAACTTCTTGCGCGTAATTCTCTCCGCATGAAACCCAAGACTCCGAAGACTTTCCCCCGCGTGAACTTCAAGACACCGAAGGCAACGCTCGCTTTACTCGCCGCGATAATCCTGGTTTACTTCTGGTACTCGCAAGGCACGTTCTTTCTCCCATCCGGCTTTCTCAACTCGATGTCCCTGGCTCCGGAGTCAATAGCAACGGTTTTCACTTACTTGTTCTTGCACATCGGAATCATTCACTTGACCGGCAACGCGGTATCGCTCTTGGCGTTCGGGTCAATAACCGAACAAGTGCTTTCGCCGAAAGACGTTCTCGGCGTTTTCCTAGTTTCGGGGGTGTCGGCGGGCCTGCTTTTCGCGTTGATTAACCCCGGCACGCTTCTCGCAGGCGCGAGCGCGGGAATCGCGGGCTTGATGACCGCGTCAGTGCTGCTGAAACCCAAGCACGCCCTTGTCGCGCTAATA
>JAZDMM010000125.1:0-3672 GCA_043800965.1 Microcaldota archaeon
AATCAACCGGTCGATTTTATTGATGAATATCACGGGCTTGACTTTCTCCGTCATTTCCTGGCGCAGCACCGTTTCCGTCTGCGGCATAACGCCTTCAAAAGCGTCAATAACCAGCACAACCCCGTCAACCGCGCGCATTGCTCTCGTAACGTGGCCCCCAAAATCGACGTGGCCGGGAGTGTCAATCATGTTGATTAAGTACTCCTGGCCTTTATAGTGGAATCCGAGGCTGATGTTCGCGGATTTAATCGTGATTCCGCGCGCTTGCTCTTGCTGGTCGTAATCCAAAGCGCATTGCGCGCCCGCTAATTCCTTGGAAATCAAACCCGCTCTCGCCAGCAAGCTGTCGCTTAAAGTGGTTTTGCCGTGGTCAACGTGCGCCACAATACCCATGTTCCGGATGTTCACCGGCGAGCGCATTAACTTTTGCACTTCATCGACTACGACTTCTTTTCTAACCATGATTCAAAACCCACCAAAGATTATCTCGCGCTTCTCGCAATGCGCTCGGCTTCGTTCCTGCGCTTGATGCTGTACGAGCCCGCGTCGTTCTTGCTTGCGAGAATGATTTCGTTCGCGAGCGCTTCAGCCAAGTTAATCTTGCTGTTGAACGCGCTGATGAGCGTTCCTAAAGCCAAATTCCTTAAAGCCAAATCCAAACGCCTTTGCGTTGAAACGTCTACCGCGACTTGGTAGGAAACGCCTCCGAAGCGGACTCGCGTCACGTCTTCCCTGGGAGCGCTGTTCTCGAGAGCTTGAATAAGCAATTGCAACGGGTTTTGGCTGGTTTTCTTCGCGATTTCCTCGAAAGCGTCTTCCAACGCCTTCAAGACTTTCGTCTTCTTGCCTTGCAGCCTGCCTTCGGTTCTGATGACGCGGCCGCCGATTTTTTCGCCCGTGCCTCCGCGCATTAGCTTGTTCGCTAACCTTTCCACGACATTAACCCTGCGTTTCGCGAACTGCTTGTTCGCGTGCCTTGCGAAAGAGTGCGGCATTACAACCGGCTTTAATGACACGTATTGCGCCAAGCCCGGGTCGCGCACAACAACGCCTTCGTAAGAATATTTTCCAAACAATTTCTGTTCCTGCATTTAGTTCTACCTCTTCGGCTTTTCTTTCTTGCCTCTCCTTAACTGGTCTAGTGACGTGTCGTTGACTTCAACGACTTTATAGCGGACTCCGGGAATCGAGCCCATTTGTCCTCTTTGCGAGCCGCCTAAGCCTTCGATAACGACTTCGTCGTGCTCGTCGATTTGCTGAATCGCCTTGTCTTTCGGCACGTGCGCGCTTACTTTCTTTCCGTTTTTGATTAACTGGACTCTAACGCACTTGATAATGCCGGAGTGAGGCTGTTTTTGTTCCTTGCCTTCTTTCTTGATCACAATGCCTTTCGCTTGCGGAGCGCCTTCTAACGGGTCGAACTTTGCTTTCAACCCTAGTGCCTTGCGCTTCCACCACTTTTTCTGCCAGCGGCGTTTTTTCCTGTTTCTGTCTAATTTCCTTGCAGCAAACTCTCCTCGAGCCATAATCAAACCACCGTTATAATATTTTCAAGTCAGCGTAATCGAAGTGCCTCTTTAATATGACGCGCGCGCGGTTTATTTTCTCGCCGCCGCGGCCTATTGCAAGGCCTTTGTTCGCTTGGTCAACTTTCAAGTATATTACTTTCTTACCCTCTGCATTTTCTCTTGTTTCCGCACTCGTTATTTCCACGGGCTTGAAGAAGCTTTTCAGGAACTCTTGCACTTCGTCGGAGAACGGAATTACTTCCACTCTCTTGCCCATGACGCGCTTGAGGCGCTCGATGTTCGCGCCTTGGCGTCCTATTGCCCTGCCGAGTTGTTCTTTCTTGACGAGGAAAACGATTTTCTCGCTTTCAATCAAGACGTCGAACGCGGTTGCACCGGTTGTTTGCTCGAATGAAGCGAGGAGTTGAATGTCGGCGTTAGCTAGTTTAACCAATCAACGCACCGCTTGCAGTAATTCGGAGTCTCCTTCGTCGAATACACTTAATGCGCTTACGGGGAAGGGTTTACCGCATACGACTCCGAGTTCCATGCTCGTTCCTTTGAATTCTAGAACCGGTACCTTGGATAACTTGCAGTATTGTTCAAGGTCTGCTCGCTCTTGCTCGCGGCAGTTAGCCGCAATGACTACCAGCTTGACGCCGTCCGCATTAAGCGCTGACTTAATCGCTTTGTTAGCCCCTAGCACTACTTTGCCTGAATCCAGCGCCAATCTTATTGACTTGTCTAGTTCCATGGTATAAACGTCTCCTTGTTTCGTTATTTCGTAACCTTTAGTATCGTAACCAGTCTAGCTTCGTTTGCTTCATGGTTCTCTGCGCTTGGTTATTCACCACGCGCCAACTCCCCACATTTTCTTGATTGAAACTTAGAAAATGAGTATTATTTGTTGGGCGCCAGGGCTTTAAAAAGCTTGCTTGCGGTTTTGTTTCAAGCGCAGGCAAGGGTCTTGGCTAGGCCGCGGGTTGGCAGCGGGACTCCCAGCTTGCCTTGAATTACGCTGCCTTCGAGTTTTAAAGCAAAGGTTATAACCATGAAGTCTGCTGCGGTGTGTGCTGACACGCTTGCTTTCAGCACTCCCGCCAGTGCTTCGGGTTTTAGCTTGAATTTGCTTTCGCAAAGCGTTTTCGGGGACGCAAACAGGATTGGGGGTATGGTTTCAGTCGCGTTCAGGAACTCGACTCCGATTACGGACCCGTCTTTAGCGTAGTCGAGGATTACGTTTCCGAAGCTGACGCTGTTTCGCGCGCGGTCTTTACCGGAGTAAAGGTAAAGCGTGTCGCTGTCTTTATCGTAGTCTGCTTGCAAACTTCGAGTACCTATCTGCATTTTTCATCACCGATGCCTGTTCCCGCTTATCCATTACTAAGCAGGTAACTAATATTATAAAACCGTTTTCATCGTTGTCTAAAACCAGCATTAAAACCTTTTTTTTACTGATGCGGTAGTAAGCCTTAAACCGTTTTCTTGCGTCAATAGGCTCTTCTTCGGCGTAAATCAAGTCTTTCGGGCGGTTGAAGAGGTAGTCGTCAACCATTGCTTCGCTAACGCCCCTCATTTGCTTGCGAATGCGGAAATGCTCTGTGAAAACGAGTTTTTCCCTAGTCGTTTTCTCTATTAATTTCAGGAACGCTCTCGACTTGTCCATTTCCCGCACGTCTTTTTAGTGCAGGCGTAACCACCAACTGCAACCCGCTTTAAAAACTCGCCGCAACCTTTTTTCCACTGGTAAGCCGCGGATGGGGACACGTGCGCGTTTCCCCCTCGGCGCTGCACGCAAGCAAAGCTTGCGGCACAGATTGGACTCCACTGATTCCAACTGTTACTCCGCCGACTCCCCCTTCCTCCTCGCGCTTCAGCAACGCGAGCCGCAACCCCAGCTAAAACTCAAGCCAGTAAACCCAGAGCCCGACTCAAAGCAAGAAACGAAAAGCCCTAAGGAAAAAACCACACGCGCGCGAGAGAGTGAAGAAGAGCTGAAGGCGGGAAGGAAACGAGAGAGTAACGGGCAGACTGGAGCGAATTATTTCAGCGCACTCCAATTAATGAACTCCTTTCGGATTGCTTCCTTGGTCAAACCGTCTAGCGGTAAGCCGTCAATGTCAGGGGCGTACCAGTAAACGTTTTCGCAGCCGGTGGGGAGGAA
>JAZDMM010000006.1:0-5294 GCA_043800965.1 Microcaldota archaeon
CCGGGAAAGACGTTTTCTTTGTTTATTCCGATGAATACTCCGGCTTTGCTTCAGCCGGACTCCCGTCTTTCTGGAGCGATAAGACCAGCAAGGCATTTGAAAACACGGAGTTGAAATAATGAGGGAAATCACGCCGGTTAAATCCAAAATAAAGCTTAAACTACCGCCTAGCCACTTGGTTCAAGTTAAAGAAAAATTGTTTGTTGTCCGGGATACCCCGCTTTTCGTACCGCACCCGGTGAGACAAGAGGAAGTGAACGCGCTCATTGACTCTCACTTCACGCCGTTGAGAATTACAAAAGCAATTGACGCAGAAGGAGTCTTCGTTTACGACTTGACTAAAATGAACGTTGAGCAACTACGGAGGATGAAAAAGCTGATCGAGCACGGAATGCGCACGGCCCAGCATCCGGAAGGCACGCAGAAAACCGGCGGCTTATTCTAACGCGTCCTTCAAAGTGGTTTCCTGATTCTTCTTCCAATTATCCAAACGCCGCTCGCCATCCAAGCCGAACAGCTTGAGGGCGTAGTCTTGAAGAACCGCCGACAACAGCAAGGCATCGCGGTCGCTCAAATAAATCGTTTTCTCGCCAGCGCCTTCTTCCTTTTCCCGCAAGCGAACGCTGATGTTGCTCGGCTTTAACTTGTCGTCCTTGACTCTGCCTTGCCACAGTGCAATGTCCGCCTTGGTTTTGCAGGCCGCGAAGCGGAGCTGCGTGTTTTCAACGGGTTTCAATGAATTCACCTCGATTCCAAAAAGAGTGCAGGACTTAAGGCGACAGGCCGTCGCGGAACCGCCTTGAAACGAGTTAAGGCGGCCGCGCTGCCCGATCAACCCACCGGAATAACAACGAGGCGGAAACGGTTTAAAAGCGAGGCGGGACCTGGTTTCCAGTGGCGCATTAAGGCGAAAGGGTTTAGATTATTCGCTCCCTAAAGCAAAACACGTCTATGCTGAACTTCGCATTTCACGAAAACAAGCTGTACATGCTGACTGAAAAGACGGGGGTAAAAGGAATTAGACCGCCGTTTACTAGGAAAACAACGCGCATTTCAAGCGTTACCGCATTCAAGGACTTGCCTCTTGGAAAAGCAAAGCTGAAGAACACCTTGAGAAACCACGGGTACGATCCGGAAAAGTTTCACGTTCAGCGCGTTGCCGGGTTCCAGCTGGAAAACGGGGAACGCCACGTCTTTGATGAAATAACAGAGCAAGAAATGGAAGCGATATTCGACTTGATTGCAGAGCACGGCGTGACGAAGTGGAGGCCGAGCGAAATGACGCCGGACGAATTAACGTCTTTCTGGGAAGCGCACGGCGCTAAAAGAGGGTAAACCTAAAAAAAAGGTTTATTAAAACCGGAAAGCAAGTAGTAACGCATGGAACCGGCTGATAAACCCAAATCAAGCGGCATGTGGAAGATTTTTGCCGTTCTTATTATCCTCGTTTTAGGCGCTTTTTATCTTCAAGACAATGTTTTCAACCCCGGTAAAGCCGGGCAACCGCAACCAACCGCGGGCTTGACTGCAACAGTTCAGCCTCCCGCGGACACTACGAACTTGCAGCCCGAGGACTTGGTTGGCTTCCCGCAGTTTTCGTTTGAAGGAGCGGGCTTTACTGCCAAGAAAGTGATTCTCAATTACGTTGACCAGCACAAGGAAATTCTTTACATTCAAAACCAGGACCCGACCAAGGCAATTGCGGTTATTGACGTTGTTCCGAAGGAAGCCGCTGCAAGCGCGGGTAATGTAAAGACCGGCGCGAGAATAGCCGAGGTTTGGGACGATGACCCGATAATCGTTTCGTTTTACGACCCGGCCGCCAGCGTCAGGCACGAAATAACTATTGACGCGGGTTACGGCGGGCAGGCTTACACGCTGGTTTTACCCGAACCGTTTGACTTTCAGACAGACCTACTTTCATTCTACCAGCTTCGTCAGAGTTTGAGGAGGCTAGATGCCTTGCTGATTCCGGAAGAGAGAAAAGCGGAAATCATGCAAGAGTTAAACAGCCAACCCAGCATTCCCGCATTAAGCTCCAAAATCATTGAGTTCCTTGATGAATTCGGGGCTTTACCAGACTTAAGCTACCCCGACTTTGTTAACATAGAAGCAAACGCGCACTTTATGTCTGGTAATTTACGGTTTGAAGTACCCGGAACCAGCGAGTACTTGGTTTCAAGATTAGAAAATACTGAAACGGCAAACAGTGAATTCGCCGCGGTCGTAACCGGTTCAACAAGTAGCTGCACCGGCTCAAGATGCGAAATAACCGTGAGCTACGACTTTTTAAACGTTATTGACGATCGAAGCGAATTCATGGAGGAAAAAACGCTTTACGGACAAGTAATATTAAGCGACCCTCGCGTGCCGGACAGAACAATCCAGATTCCAATAATTGCGCACTACAACTCGAAAATAGCAAGCAATGTGTTCAAAACGTTTTACACCGGGGAAGAACCGGTTGAAGGGCTTACGTATTACGTAACCACCAACGGCTTGGCTCACAACTACACAGTCGTGGAACGCAATTCAAGCGTAATAGCGAGTTTCCCTCAAGACATTGGGCTGCGCTTTGGCCCGTCGTACAACCTACCAAAGATTAAAAACGATTTAACGGAGTTCACAACCGCAGAAGACTACCTAACGTCGATCCTGTTGTTTTACGAGCGCGATTTCGACAATTACGTGGAGCAAGCCACTTTCGGCGGATTGGTTTTTCCGAACGAAACTATTGAAAGCGATTACTTCGTCTGGGTTGGAAAACCGATGACTACAACCGCGGAGTTCCCGCAATACACCGGTTACGACACAATCGACTTCCCGGACGCTGGAGTGTACCGCGTTAACTTCAGGCAATCCGAGGAAGTGCAACGAGTCGGAGTGCATAATATTGATGTTAACCGCGTCCGGGACGCGAATTTTCAAGAGGTTGATTGAATATGAAGACTAAACTGTTCGTAATCGCTTTGTTGTTGTTTTCCGTTTACGTTAATGCTGCCTTGTTCAGCTGCGGGGACTTCGAAAAAACGAGTACTGGTCGTTTCGAATTCGGCGCAAGCGAAACTGGCACTCGCACGTTGTGCATGCGGCCCGGAGACCGAATAGTATTAGGGCGCCTCGAGGGCTTTGAAACCGCGATAGTTCTCTCGCAGATTTCTCCGGTTTATCTGACTTACGCGGAAGACGCTCCGCAAGAGATGAAAGCACTCTTCTCAATATTTCAAGGCACGGACAATCGTGCCGAAGACTTTGCAGAAAACGGGGTTAGTATAAAGGTCCTAGCACCCTATGGCGGTAATGCTCCGCCTGCAATAGAATCAGTGAAAAAACAGAGCGACACTGATGAAACTCTATTTGAATTCGGTAATCGCTTAAGTGTCGGCATAAGGGAAATGTACCTGCATAAAAGCTTTTCAATCGCAGTTTACAACATCGGGAGAGAAGACGGCTCGGATATTCAACATGTTAAAGTACGCATAGTAAAACACCCCTTTACGTCTCCGGAAACAATTCGGACGGTTCCCCCCGCTCAGTTGGTTAGCGAAAGCCCGTTGGTCCCAGCGTATTCCGGACCCTTATTGCTAGAAAGACAGATAAGCGACTCTAGATTCGCCGAAACCTCGGCTGTTACCGGAGAAACGAACATCATTGTTTTCCCGGAGAAAATACCGGTTGCACAAGCAGGAGATTCATTGTTTACCCTACTGGTTTTTGAGGCTAATACGGATGCCACTAGAGACTACACCTTAACCAACAACGCGGGCGAGGCAAGGGTAGCCGTGCTTGAAACCAGCGTTAACAGCGGTAACGTGCGCGTATCCTCGTGCGCCGGAGACAATTACGGAGAAAACAATCCCGGACCCGGGTATTACAGTTCTACAGGCTATACCATTTCAACCCGCCCCTACGGACAAGACGTATTCGGAAGCAGTCCGATATGGGGGAACGGACGAAACGGCGTCTTAATTTGTAATTTAGGCGAAAGATTCAACAACGTAATCGCAATATTTAACGAAGGAACAGTGTACGGAGGCTACTGGAACATTCCTTGGGAGATAGTTGCCTTGCACGTGTTAACGGATGTGGACTCCAACGATGTACAGTACCCGGTTCCAGTTCCTGAAATCTACGACCGCCTTTTGGATACTCTTTTTGGAGGGAACGAAGGAGGAACACGGCCTCCGACTACTAATAATTACGGCGTAGGAGCGGGCGACCCATGGACGGAAAGCTTTTGCTTAAACGCTAACTCACTCGGCCACGGGGAAGCCTATGTTGAAAAAGTCCCGTGCCCAACAAGGGCAGACGATGATGGGAGCGTAACAGTCAGCCTGGCATTAAATCACTACGTGGACAGCGATGGAGACCCGGACAACAATGGACCGGCGAGCGTTTTAAGAGGAGACGCACTAAACTTGTGGCTAGACGGAATCAATTACCGTTTTGACAACTTTCAAATGAGGCGCTCAAGAGGCGATTATGGGATAGACCCATTCGGCGTAGTGGATGCGATTGCCGGAAGTGAATTCCACTTTAGAGTGTTAGTGTACCAAGCAAGTAGCGGGAGTTTTTATCCAAAGGACTGCTCCAAACCCTGGACTATAGATCCTAAACGAGCGTACTGGGGTTTCAACAAAGACGAGCTTCCGACAACCCTACCTGGAACCGTTGGTCCAACTGAAGAGTGCGATATCGCCGGACTAACAATGCGGTTAATTACCTTCGACACCGACGAAACGTTACACCGACCAGACGGAACCGTCAATACCGAGGCGCTGGGGTATTACCATACGGGTTACATGATTTTAGAAATCTCCCGCTAGTCGAACCGGAAAGACCAGACGACAAGCAAAAGAGTTTAGAGTCTTCGCATTCAGAAAACATAGTATTGATGAATGCGGAGATTAAATGTACAAGGACTTAGTTGAAGCATTGCCTTCCTGTAAGCAAGAACGAGGCGAACCGTGGTTCAGCGACGAGCGCTACGACGTTAAAGGCTTTAGCGCTGGCAAGAAGCACGCGATTGAAAGCAGTGGAAAGAGCGGCAAACTCGCGTTCATCGACGGCGGCAATTCAACGGTTGTTGAAGCGCCGGATTACTGCGTTTCCCTAGTGCGCGGCTACTACGTTGTTTTCGAGAACAACAAACGCGTTACCCACAAACAGCATGATTACTTAGTTACGGCAAAAACGAGGATAGAGGACGGCAAGCAGCTCTATGAAGTTAGTGCGAAGCCAATCAACGCAACAAAACTCGAAATGCCTTCTTTTTCGCTTAACTCGCAAGACGC
>JAZDMM010000013.1:0-3391 GCA_043800965.1 Microcaldota archaeon
GCCCGGCGAGTTCGTCGTAGTTCGGCAATTCGTTGACCGCACCAAATGCCGCGAAGATACGTTCTTCGATGGGCCGGAAGTTAATCACCCGACCGCAGCTGACCCGTACTGCCCGCAGTTAAGCGACTTAGCAGTTGCGGCATGCAAGCAGCAAGGCGTCAGCGTACACGACCACGGCACCGTAGTCGTAATCAACGGCCCGCGGTTCAGCACTCGCGCTGAAAGCCAGTGGTTTTCAAAAATGGGCTGGAACGTAATCAACATGACGCAATACCCGGAGCAAATGCTCGCGCGCGAACTCGGCATCTGCTATGCCGGAATCGCGCTCGTAACGGATTACGACGTGGGCTTCGAGGGAGTTCCGCCTGTGAGCCACGAGGAAGTCATGGCTGTTTTCAAAAAGAATAATGAAAAGTTGAAAGGCGTTCTAGAGAAAGTAGTTGCTTCTATTCCGGAAGAAAAAACGTGTTCTTGCAGCAAGCCGTTGGGTTGAAGTGAATTCAGCTATCATCCATGCTAATTAAGTTAGTTGGATAACCGGGATCCGTTTTGATGTCTGCATCATTGTTTTTCATCGTGTTGTTCCGGACTATGACCTGCTTTCCAGGCTCTTCTTCATTAAGAAAGTTATTGAGGAACATTATAGCTATTGAATGCTTTTCAAAAACGTTGTCCTCGATAGTAGGATACGCGTTCCTGTACACGATAATCCCGGCGCCTCCGTTTGAAGGATCCGGCTGTATCTCCGGGTTCTCGCGATGGAAATGATTGCCTTTAATCAAGGCAGAACCGCCGGCGTAATCAATGCATTCGTGGCCGCAGTTGTAGACGTCGTTGTTTAGTATCTGCGGACTGATTGCCCCGCTATGGCCAATGCAAATGCAGCACTCCAGCATGTTTCTAAAGATGCTGTTAGCTACTACGACATCAGAAGATTCCTGGAAATTATTATACCGGGAATACTCAACAATTGCATACTCTAGTTTCCCGTGAGAGATGCTCAGTCCGTCCCAGTCGTATGTTGTTGGGTTGTCGCTGTCAGAAGTAAAAACGATTCTATCGTCATCTGTTCCAACTGCATTTAACACGCCCCTTATCGTAATCCTAGTGCTCTGCGTCTCGGTTCTATCAGGGTCTTTCGGGAACGGCGGATCGTGAGGGTGATCTACTCCGCCATGCTGATCGTCACTCATGGCCGCTACTTTAATGACCGTCCCCGGCAGTATGGTCAATATTGCGCCTTCCCGCACCGTTATGTCGCCGGTAACATGAATTGTTCCAGACCAAATCTCGTCACTAGCGATTATTCCTGTCCTAGTGGTGTCTGAAACCATGGCTGGGCCTTCTTCTGCAGGCGGAACCTCTCCCCTATCCTCTAAAGTAGCTTCGGGTTCTTCAGAGACTTCGGGAGTTCCCACCCCTGCTGCAGGCGGAGCTTGTTCTTGAACGCACCCGCTGATAATTATTCCAGCAACCAGTAGCATTATGACTGCAAAACCGAGTTGTCTTAAGCTCATTTCGCAAGCATCAAAATTTAATGGTATAAGAGCCTTCCGAATCCGAAAGCAAAACTAATTTAACCGCTTGCGTGCCATTCCCCCGCAGTCCGCCACTGGAAAAAGGGTTGCGCAAGGGTTTTAAGGAGTTTAAAGCTATTTTTAGTTATGGCTAAGCCGATTCAACCAACGCCGACGCTCAAAGGCAAGGATGCCGAGCGTTTTCTTTTGCTTACCGAGAAGGTTGAACGAAATCCCGACAGGAAACGCGCCCTATTCCTGAGGGAGTGCTTGGCGGTCTACGAAAGCCACAAGTTTTAATGCGTAAAGGGCGCGAGCTGAATGGATTCCGGAAAAATTCACGCTAACGGGCTTTCAGTAGTCAATTTAAGCAAGCGCTTCGGCCTTGAGTCTTTTGATTGCGGGGACGAAGACTTGAACGAGTTCTTGAAGCGCGATTCCTTCAGCCACGAGGATAAGGGCATCGCGCGGACTTACGTTTGCCTTCAAGAAAACCATGCAATCGGTTTCTTCAGCGCGTGCGCCGACGCCATTCGATTATCGGTCGAGGAAGCGCGCAGCGAGTTTGGAAAGCCAAAGACTTACCGTGATTACCCCGCCGTCAAAATCGCGCGCTTGGCTGTTTCGAAAAAACACCAAAATCGGGGAATCGGCTCGTTTTTAGTCAAGCTGGTTGTTGGAAAAGCAGTGGAGTTATCCAAGTCAATCGGTTGCCGGTTCGTTACCGTAGACGCTTACCCGAAACAGGCGGGTTTCTATAAAAAGCTCGGCTTCGTTGAAAACCTGGAAGACGCGTCTGGCGAAAACGTCAGCATGAGATTCGACTTGTTTGAAGCCATCGCGCCGCGCGAGGACTAGACCAATTGGTTATTTAATTGGTTTCGTTCCAATTTTATTCATGCGTTTAACGGTTTTCCTTAACGCGCGATTAAAGCCGAGCGAACACCACTCGATTGAAGTCGCGCGCGGCGTGCTCAAGCACGTCGAGAAAAAATATCCGAACGTTGACTTCAAGCTCATAGACGCCTCGCACGAACTCTCTTCCTTAGACCACAATTCGACGCGCAAGCAAATGAAGGAGAACGGGTTATCGCCTGATGAAACAGCTGAAATAGAATCGTGGTTCGTTAACCAGGTTCAGCGCGAAGCCAATCCATCGAATTCCTTGTTCATCGACTTTCGTAATGTCGATTTGCGTTTTGCCGAGGAATCGCTTTTCAACGACTTTAAAATGTTCGGTTTTTTGGAGTCACTGCGCGAGCAAATGGGGCAGCACTGCGTTGTCGTTTCGCAAGCGCTTGACGACGAGGCTTTTGCTTCGCCGCAAGGCATCAAGTGGTTTTCTTCTCCTTCTTTTGATCCAGAGCGCACGCACTGGCACGATCATTACGCGGTTTTCACTCCGTTCGCGTTTCACAAGGATAAAAGCGCGTCGCTGGATGCAACGAGAAACAGCATTGATGAAACAAAGGTAATCGAGGACGCGGCGGGCGCTGTAGAGAAAATGATTCAAGTGAAACAGCGTTCGTTGGAGTACGCGCGCTTCAAGTATTTGCACTGATTTGCATGGATTTCGTGGTTGACTCCAAGGGAAAAAGGCTGGTCAAGGTCGCGCTTGTTTCAGAATTGGAGTCGCTTGCAGCTCGAAAATATTTTTCAACGGTTCTGCAAGCGGTGTGGAACAAGCACCCGACTTACGCCGCGGAAGTATCGCGGCACGTTAACTGCACTAAAGACACTGCTAAAAGCACGCTCGACGACTTGGCGCGGCTTGGCTTGATTAAAGAAACCAAGAGAATAGGCGACCGCGTGTTTTACGAGCCTGACAAGGCGCTTTTATTATTGCCCGAACGGGTTCCTGATGAATTGACTTT
>JAZDMM010000014.1:0-3567 GCA_043800965.1 Microcaldota archaeon
AACATCTGTTCTAAGGAGTACGTTGTGCGCCAGTACGACCACGAAGTTCAGGCGCAGACAATAGTCAAGCCTCTTTCCGGCAAGTGGAATGACGGGCCGTCTGATGCGGGAGTACTGAAGCCGCTTGAGGAGTCTTGGGAAGGCATCGTGGTTTCGCACGGCATTTGCCCGGAACTCAGCGCGTTCGATTCGTACTTGATGGCAGCCAACGCGCTTGACGAAGCAATGCGCAACTTTGTTGCAGTAGGCGGGGACCCTGATTACGCTGCCGGCCTAGACAACTTCTGCTGGTGCGACCCTATTGAGTCCGAGAAAACGCCGGACGGAAGATACAAACTGGCTCAACTCGTGCGTGCTAACAAGGCGCTTTACGATTACACGCACGCATACGGCGTTCCCTTGATTTCCGGGAAAGACAGCATGTACAATGATTACAAAATCGGCGGCACCAAGATTTCGATTCTACCCACTTTGCTTGTTTCTTTCATTGGCAAGACCCCCGACGTACGCAAAAGCGTCACATTAGACGTAAAACAGGAAGGGGATCTCGTTTACGTTATCGGGGTAACGGCCAAAGAGCTGGGTGGCTCTGAATATTACTCGCTAAAGCAAGTCGAGGGAGGTAAAGCGCCCTCGGTGGACCCAAACTCAATCACCACTTACCGCAAACTACACAAAGCGATTCACGCCGGCCTCGTTGCGTCGTGCCACGATTGCTCGGACGGCGGGCTCGGCGTTGCGCTTGCGGAAAAGTGCATTGCAGGCGGGCTCGGCATGCGCATTGATTTGAATAAAGTTCCGAAGAAAGAGGAAATGCGCGCGGACGAACTGCTTTTCTCCGAGAGCGCATCAAGATTCGTTGTCACCGTTGCTCCGGATAAGAAAAAAACATTCGAGCAGGCTATGGACGGCGTTATTCTTGCGGAAATCGGGGAAGTAACAGGAAATGCGCTTGAAGTCAGGGACCTAAACGGCATTACTCTCTCGTGCGGCGTTACGGAAATGCGTGATGCTTGGAAAAAGACTTTGGATTGGTAGGGAATGGTTAAGGCTTGCATCCTCACTGGCTTCGGAATAAACTGCGATTACGAAACAGCCGCGGCTTTCGTTAAAGCAGGCGCGCGAGCCGAGCGCGTGCACTTGAACGACTTGATCGCGCGCTCGAAACAACTCGAAGACTTCGAAATCCTCGCGTTCCCCGGCGGCTTTTCTTACGGCGATGACTTGGGTTCTGCAAAGGTTTGGGCTAACAAGTTTTCTCAAAACTTGCACGACGAATTCATTGAATTCGTTAACGCCGGCAAACTCGTGATCGGAATCTGCAACGGTTTTCAAGCACTCGTAAAAATGGGCGCGTTGCCTGCGCTTGACGGCGATTACGCAAGCCAGCAAGCAACTCTTACTTTCAACGATTCCGGACGCTTTGAAGACCGTTGGGTTTCGCTTAAGGCCCTTGAATCAAAATGCGTTTGGACTCGGGGAATCGAATCGCTTGACGTGCCAGTGAGACACGGCGAAGGCAAGTTCGTTGCGAGCGATGACGTGCTGAAAAAACTCGCTGGCAACAAGCAAATCGTTTTTCAATACGCGAAAGAAAACGAGCCAACTCAAGACTATCCTGAAAATCCGAATGGCGCAATGAATGCAATTGCCGGAATCTGCGACCCGTCGGGGAGAGTGTTCGGCTTGATGCCGCACCCGGAAGCCTTTACGATTAACGAACTTCACCCGCATTGGACGAGAAAACAACCGAACGGCAACGGTTCAAAAATCTTCGAGAACGCGGTTAGCTACGTGGACTAGACTAACTTTTCATCTGCGTTATTGACCTTATCCGCCATGGATTGAATAAAGTCCGCAAGCTTCTTCTTCAAATCCGCGTCGTCTAAAGCTAGAATCTTAATTGCCGCAAGTGCCGCGTTCTTCGGATCCAAAACAGTTTCATGAGCAATACCCGGCGGCATTCTCAAACTAGACCAAATGTCTTCCGCGTTGTAAGGGGGGCAAGTAATAACCGGCAGAGTACTGAGGCCCGCAACCATGCCGCTGAGCGCGTTACTGAGGCCCGCAACTGCAATAATTACCTTGCAGTCCGAATCCTCTAGTTCTGCGAGAATCTCCAAAACTTTTTCGGGAGTCTTGTGCGCACTGGCAACGCGCTCTTGGTGCGTTACTCCGAATTCGTCGAGCGTTTTCGTTATCTCGTCCACGTGCGGCTTGTCTGAACCCGAACCCATTAACACAACCACGTTAGCCATTGTTATCACTCCATTTCCCGTAAGCTGAAACCGCTTCTTCAACCGCAGGCGCGCTGAAATCGAATCCAGTCCACGCCTGCGAAAGCGATTTGTAAAGGTTTGAAACTATTGAAACGAATTCAGGCGGCAACCGCGACGGCGCAGGCCACTTGTCCTTAGGCAAGCCCGCTGCCTGGGCCTGCTTTAATTCCTGGTACCACTGCGTCTTCAAGTAATAATCGCGCAAAACCTGCTTGCTTACCGCAGTCCCGTTCAAGCTGAAGCGGTTCTCGTCGAGTGTGCCGAACACGTCGACTAAAATCACGTTGCCGTCGAAATCAAGCGCGCATTCTATCTTGCCGTCCTCGTGAAGCAAGCCAACGGATTCCGCCTTGCGAGAAACGAATTCATTGACTTTCAACGCAACTTGTTCGAGCCGCGCAAACTGGCCGTCATCAAGCCTAGCCAGCTCTTGCGCTTGCCCGTGCGTCAAGTAGCGGTCGGTTACTTCCAGCTTAGTGCTGAAATCAATTAACGGCTCGGTCAAGCGTTCTCCGGCAGTCGGCTCGCGGTCAAAACCGAAATCGCTCCACGAAGCTTCGCCGTTTTTCACGCGCCGGAAAACGCTGCTTCCTGCCGGAAGCGAGTTTCTGAAAATCACTTCCAAAGGAATCAGGTAGTTAACCTCGCCTTCATTCAATTCGACGGGTTGAATAACGCGCACCATTTCAACTTCTATCTTATTCGGCTCAATAAACGAAACGAAATGCGTCTTAACACCCTGCTTGGATATCTCACGCAAATTGAATGCGGACAATCGCGCGAGCGACTCCGCTTTGCCGGGAATAGTATCGGGCATTGCGCCGTAATCGAAAACAGAGTAATCGTCCTTGAATTCAAACACTCCGCGGCCCATCTTGCTCGCTGTGGGTTCTGTTTCAATCAAGACGTTTTTTGCAGAGCCCTTCTTCAATCGAGCCACACAATCGCCCTCCTGTCCGGACCAACAGACACGCTCTTCAACGGAACTCCCAACAACGTCTCCACTTCCCGGGCGTATGCCTTGGCATTATCCGGAAAAGCGGCAAAGCCCTCGCCGGCAAGACGCACCCATTCCTCACCAGGCAAATCCTCAAACCCGTCAAGCTCAACGTAATTAGGTTTCACTGATTCTGCAAAACCCGGCCTAGTGGAAAAAACAGCTGCTTCCTCGCCGTCGTAATCGTAGGAAACGCAAACCTTGATTTTATCGAACCCGCCGAGAACGTCGAGCTTCGTCAAGTGAAAGCCAGTGAAGCCGTTCAACGAATTAGAGTAACGCAAAACAGGC
>JAZDMM010000034.1:0-7177 GCA_043800965.1 Microcaldota archaeon
TAACGAACGCGTTCTATTGACTCTCAAAGCGCGCGATAAAGCCGAGCGCGAAACCGGCGAGCGCAAAATGTATTTCCCGAATGTAACCGCGGAAGCGCTCGAGGCAATCAAGCGCATGAAATTCGTGAAAGCGCAAGGCGGAGAATACGCAATGGTTGACGTTATTACGATTGGTTTCTCCGGAATGCAAACAATAAGAAACGCGGAGTTAGGGCTCGTGCTGCACGGACACCGCGCAATGCACGCGGCAATAGACCGCAACAAAAAACACGGAATCTCAATGCTCGTGCTCGCAAAAATCTCTCGCCTGCTCGGCGTAGACCAATTGCACATCGGAACAGCTGGCGCAGGCAAGATGGATGAAACCCCCGCCGATGACTTGGCGTACAAGCACGCGCTTGAAGAACCGCTTTACGGAATCAAGCCCGTGTTAAGCGTTTGCAGCGGCGGCTTGTATCCCGCAACTATTCCGTATCTAGTGAAAACTCTAGGCAGCGACATCGTGATTCAACTCGGGGGCGGAATCCACGGCCACCCGCAAGGAACGCGAGTCGGCGCAACAGCGGCACGCCAAGCTCTCGAAGCAACAATGCAGCACACGCCACTAAAAGAATACGCTAAGACTCACGAGCCTCTTGCAATCGCACTCAAGCACTGGCACTCGTAATTCTTGACAACCGCGCGTTTTTCTTGACGCACGCGATTGGATTTAAAAACCAGCGTCGGCGCGATTCGTTTGGTGGGTGATGTTAACTCGAGTGCTGGTTTTGCTCGCGCTGTGCTCTTCGGTTCAAGCGGTCTTGTACGCCGAGGGCATGGCGCCGTGGATTTTAACCAGTGCGAAATCGGGTGCTCACGCGCTTTCCTGGACTCCCGCCGGTTACGGTGACCGGGGCGGCTACCGCGCCGGCGGCTGTACAGGAACTTCCTGCGCCATTTTCGAAAAAACGGGTAAAAGCTTATTAAATCCTTCTTCGTTTGAATGTGTTTCCGCTTCAGAAGACGATTTTTCGTGTCTAGAGTGGAGTCCGTTGGGTGATTGTGGAATGGCTGGAATTACGGAGTGGAAGTGTTTGGATTATTCGAAAGGGCCTTGTTTGAACTGGCGCGGAACTTGCGCAACGACTATTGAAACGCCTTCGGGCTGGAGCTGTAGCCAATGGCACGAGAACTTGTGCGTTAAATGGAGCGCATTGTTAAGCGGTAAAGCGAATTGCCCGGTCAACTACGTTTGCGGAACATGGAACGGCGATTACTGCTCGGGCTGGAACGCGGTTTCCGAAAACCATTATTGCTTCGTCAATTCGTGGAGCTGCACCGGGTGCGAGGATTACTGCGCAGGAGTAACGTGCGAAGACAAGTGCGACGGCAACAAATTACTGACTGCCGGACGCTGTGGTTTTGGTGATTGCGTTTTCGATTCCGTTGCTTTCTGCAGGCTGGGCTGCGAGAACGCTGCGTGCAAGCCAAACCATTTGCCGCAAGCCGAGTTCACTAGCGCGGAATACTTTTTCGAAAACGAATCTGTCGTATTGAATTGGTCTGGCTTTGACGAGGAAGGCGACGCGATCGTTTTTGAATTGCGTTTTGAGGGAGAGGTTGTTTTTGAAGGCGGTGCAAACGGATTTGTCTTGAATGCAACCGGATTGAACGAGGGGCGTTACTCTCTTGCGCTTACTCCCTCGGACGTTGAAGGAAAAGGAAACGAAACCACGGCAATAGTAACTGTAACGCGCCCAAAGCCTAGCCCGGTTGCAAGTAAAATTCCGAGTAATGTCACCGCCAGTGAAGAAAACTACTCTCCCCGGGTTACCTCGATCGGCTTTGCAAACGAAGAGTTGCGCCCTTCGCCTGCAATCGTTGCCCCGTCTTCAACTAATGCGCCGGTTCCTTGCCCCACGCCCGAAACAAAAGAAAACTCGTTTAACGCAACTGTAACGCAAGGAAACGACGCAGCCTCAACTGAAACCGCAAACGTAAACGAAAACAACGCACGCGTTGCTACGGGCCCTATGCCCGAAACGAAAAACGAAGCGCGGAAAGCGGATTGGAGCGGAGCGGTTTACGCTGCCGGCGGAATCGCGGCAGCCGGCCTCGGCGCGCTGGCGCGGAGAAAAAAGGAGTTCGCGATAACTCGGAAAGGAAACAAAAACAAGATCACGGTCCGCGGTAACGGAAGCGCGAAAGTGAAAGTAAAACTAATGCAAATTCTTCCGGAAGGCGCGGACGTCGAAGCCGGCGATTGCGCGAAAACCGAATTGATAAACGGAATCCTGTTGAGCTGGGAGAAAGAAAAGATAGACGCCGGAGAGGATTGGGCGGTCGAATACACCAGCAGCGAAAAGCCCTTGCAGACGATTTTCGTTTACGAAACCGGAAACAAGCCGGAAAAAAAAGTTTTTATAACAGCGGGCCGTTGTTGTTCTTGAATGAAAACAACGATCGCCGTTCTTTTGGCGCTATTTCTTTTATCCGGGTGCATCAGCGAAGGCCAGCTTGCGAGCCCTACTCCGACCGAAATTCCTTCGCCGACGCAGGAAGCAGTTGCTTCGCCGGAACCGTCGAGCGCGCCCAGCCCGGTTCCGTCTCCGACAAGCTCAACTGCGCCGAGTCCAGTGCCCTCGCCTGAACCGAGCCCGGTGCCGACTAATACTGCAGCTTGCGTCATAGGAGTAAGCGATGAAGACGTTGAAGGCCCCTTAGTATCCACCATCGCAGTTGCGTTTACTTACCGCCCGGATTCTGTTACGCAAGCGTTGATTAAATGCGGGAACGGAGTCGAGGCAACTGTCGAAATAAGCCAAACCGACAAGGCGTTCAAAGACTGCAGCTATGGCACGGGCTCGCAGAATAAAATTTATACCGTAACCGCTTCAGCCGGAACCGCGTCATGCAGTTACGGGCTACTCGTCTTAGGCAGTGCAACCCCGGTGTTAAGCGCAATAGTCAATTCTTCAATAACGGAAAGCACTGTTTTGATTACATGGACTACGAATATTGACGCCAACGCCACAGTGTATTACGGGATCACGACAAGTTACGGAAGTTCTAACGGAAACGCGGCTTACACGACCGGCCACTCGGTTCAATTGTCTTCCCTACCGTCAAATACTACCCACCATTTCAAAGTAAGCAGCTGTACGGACACGGGACTTTGCTCGGAATCAAGCGACTTCGAACTCAAGACTCTGGCAAACGTTACTCCTACTTACTCGTTTACTCTAATTCCCCCCACAAACATCACAACGATAGTCGCTAACAGCTCGCAAACAATGGCATTTACGATCAACAATACCGGAAACCAGGCGTTAAGCGCATTCACTTGCAATACGAACAATGCGACGTGGGCAGTAGTCTTAAGCGGATGCCCCGCTTCCCTTCCAAACGGAAGCGCTTCAACGCTTACGATAAACTTTACAACGGCAAACTTCAGCGCCGGAATCTATACGGCGTATATTTACGTTAATGAAACTCAAGCGGAAAACCAACAGGCTCAAGCAAGCATAACCGTGCCATGAGGGGTTGATGAAATATGAAAAAGCTGTTTTTGGTTTTGGTAATTGCGTTCTTGCTAGTTGGATGCGCCCAGGAAGTAGAGAAGCCAAGCCCGGTTCCGTCTCCGGTTGTTTCGCCCACGCAGCAGGCAAGCCCTAGCCTTCAACCGACCGCGGTTCCCACACCCGGCGTCTCCCCTAGCCCGACTGCCTGGCCCAGTAATGTACCGTTCCCGTCTGTAACTCCGGACAACGCGTATTGCATAGTTCGGATAGTCGAAAATACGTTCACCGGACCAAAAGCCCTTGACGTTGCAGTAGAATTCTTTTTCACAACCCCTGAAAACGCGACAATAGACTGCGGAATGAACTCCACCACAGTCAACGTGTCCATAGACACTAACAAGGCGTTCACCACGTGCGATTACACGATTCAAAGCAAGATGAAGAAATACACCCTCAAGGCTACGACTCCCGACAAGATCACGTGCAATCAAACCGTCACAATCGCAGCTACAAAGCCGCCAGTGATTAACCAGATTACTGCAACTGTCTTGAGTTCAACCAGCGCACTGGTGGAATGGGCAACAGACCGCGACTCAACTTCGAAAGTGGAGTACGGAATAGGCAACTACAACTCCAAAAAAGAGGATAACGCCACGCTCGTAACCGAGCACGCGATAACGCTTGAAACCTTGACGTCCAACAGCACTTACCAGTATAAAGTAACGAGCTGCGACGCAAACAGCTTGTGTACTACGCTCGACGACTTAGATTTCAAGACCCCCGAGTAAACGACTTACAAACCAGCTCTACCTCGGCTAAAGAAAGCGTCCTTACGCGTCTGGCTGCTAACGCACCCAAACCAGCGCAAAACGAACTTGCTTCCGCCTTATCCCAGCCCAAGAATTTTCGTGAATTCAGCAAGGACTTTCTGACAGACTGGTTCTTGTGTTGAAACAACGCATTAACCAGCTTGGCGTCAACCGCAAACCGCTTTTTCTTATCCAGCACTATCAGCGCCGAATCTGTCTTGGGTTCCGGCGTAAAACAACTCGCGGGAACGAAACCAACTATTTCAACTTCCGAACCAGCTTGAACCATTACGCTCAACCGGCCGTAACTCGAATCGTTCGGCTTTGCAACCAAGCGCTCGGCGAACTCTTTTTGAACCATCAAAGCCGCGTGCTTGAAATTCGAACCTAGAAGCTTGACCATGAGCGGGCTGGAGAGATTGTAAGGAATATTGCCCACGACAACCGGGTAATCGAAACTGGTTTTCAACGCATCGGCGTGAACCACTTCAACGTTCTTCAAATCGCTAACCGCATCAGTAAGCCCGGGAATCAAGTCCTTGTCGAGCTCAACTGCAACCACGCGCTTGGCACGAACCGCAAGCTCGCGCGTAACCAACCCCGTACCGGCCCCGATCTCGAGAACACTCTTTCCTTCGCAATCCGCGGCTTCGGCGAGCATGCGCACCACCGACTTCGCAGTCAGGAAATGCTGGGCCAAACGCTTTTTCGGCTTCATCTCAAACTCGGTCTTCCCTGCGAGGCGCTTTAACGAACAAAAAGTACTTCGTTTTCCCCGTAAGCTCTTCGAGAATGCGCTGCACAAAGATTTCATTGACTTTACCCAAGTGCGCAATCCTTTTTTGAACGTCTTCGAAAGACTCGAACGGCTTCTTCAGCCGCTCCTTGAGAAGCTCTTGCAAATGCTTTTTCCCGATTGACGGCAAGTGCTCGAGGGAGTGGCTCCGGATGTTTATAGCCCCGGCCCGGTTAATGAAGCCCACAAACTGCTCCTCGCGCTCGCCTACGACCTTGCGCACAGCTGCCTCGCACTCGTTTTGCGCGCGGTTCGTCAAGGCGTCGAAGAAAATTCTGCCGCGAATGGACTCCACTTTCTCGCGCACATCCTTGCCTATGTAAACGCGCTCCCCTACTTCCATGGAAACGCCTTTCTTTGGAACCACTTCAAGTAAAGTAAAGTATAACTCGCCGAGGCACTGGGCAACCGGCTCCTTACGGGCTTCGCCAGCGTGGCCGTAAGGCAGTAAATCTAAAACTATTGCGTATTCTTCTTTCCGGTCCATTGCCTCCCACCTGGAAACTCAAGCTTTTGAAGATTTATACTTTTTAACGGTTTTAAGGATTTGCTTGAGCTGTTCCTCGGACACTTCAGCGCCCTCGGGCCCTAAAACCGCTTTAACCAGCTCAGTTTTCTTAGGCAACAGGTTAACTAACGCAACCACCTGCCTCTCGGTCAAGAAGCCGAGCGCATGCAGTTCCTTAGCAAGCTTCTCCGCATCGGAATCCTTCAAAATACTGAACTCCTGCAGGTAATCGAGAGTATTCTGCTGTTCATAAGCAAGCTCGCCTTCCTTCTGGCGCTGCTCTATTTTCTTTCTGGCTTCGTAATTCGAAACCGGCCGTTCAATTAAAACGCGCATGAAATCACCCTTTCACCAAATGCACCGGGGAAACGACGAACCGCTTGGTTTTGTTCCCGTCTTCAATGCGAATCCGCAATGCCTTGCCTTGCTTGGCCTCGACAACCGCCATCTTGTTGTTGAACCTGAAAGTCGACGGCCTGCCGCGCTCGTGCGTAGGGTCAATCTTGATGCGTACCCTGGACCCAACCGGAAAAACCGCCAGCTGCTTGGTAATCGCCACCCTGCCCCTGCGCTTCAACTGCCTGCTTCGGCCCGCGTGCTTGCCGTGACTCTTTTTCATTTTAAACATTCAACTCCGAAATTCAAAGACTAAAATAGGAAAACTCCCGTATTTATACCCTATTACATAAACCTTTTTAAAGCCCTTTATAAATAACTAACTAATAATCGAAAACGATTTAAATGGTTTTTTTCTTAGGGCGAGGGAGGGTTTTGTATGGCTACCAAGAAGACAGTTCGTAAACGAATGCCTAAAGTCGACATGAGTTTTAAAGTCGAAAACATAGTTGCCAGCGCAAACTTGAAAGTAGAATTGGACTTATTCAACATTGCCATGGAAGTGGATAACGTCGAGTACGAGCCCGAACAATTCCCGGGCGCCATCATGCGCCTGAAGGACATCGGCACCACGCTATTGCTGTTCAAGAACGGCAAGATAATCTGCTCCGGCGCGAAAAGCGAAGCGCAAATCGGGCGCTCGATCAGGAGAGCCGTGGAGCTCTTGCGCAAATACATCCGCGTGCCGTCCAAGCAATAGACTGTTAGCATTCGCGCAGTAAACTAAAGGATTAGCCGTTAGGTTTTTAAACAGGAAAGCGCACGAATCTTAACGGACAGCGGCCACAGGAGAGGGGTTCCACCCGTTCTCATCTCGAACACGGAAGTTAAGCCCTCTTACGACTTGGTGAGTACTGTTTTCGAACGGGAAACCCAGTTGCTGCTGCCACTCAATTACTCTCTTAGCTTTAGCGCCAGCGCTAACTGCGCAAGCAAACGGCGGCAGGTGGGGGCGGCGCGGGCGGGAGTCGACACCAAGCGCAACTCTTTTTAATCGCGAAAAAGTAATGACGAACGGAAATGGCCTCACCAGACACTATAGCCACCTTCTTATTCGGCGGATTATTCGTCGCCGGCTTGTTCGTTTACTGGCAAGTCAACAGCGTGATAATCGATTCCAAGAGGCGGCTCGACATGGCAACCAACCGCGTGCGCGAGCTAAAGTTCT
>JAZDMM010000043.1:0-2515 GCA_043800965.1 Microcaldota archaeon
AAAGGGGTTGTTGTTGCCGAAATTTTGCTTGGGCTACAACCCAAGTATTTGACGGCGTCAAAAACTGAAAACGTGTAATTGCTGCCGGGTTTATAGAAGATTATGCTGTTAGGCGGAAGCGGGTATGACGAGACTAGCGTATTGGCTACTGCGTAAAGCTCCGAACTCTTGAAGCCATCGTCGTAAAACTTGAAGGTCAATGGCATTCGCGGCTTTACGCGGATAACGTCCCCGGTATACGTACCGACATCGGTCGTTATAACCATAGCAGGCAGGTAAGAGACGCTCCACAAATCGCCGTTCGCACCGCACGCGGTCGGGCATAAATATTTCACTTGTCGCCAGCTGGAAATAACGTAGTTTGTACCGTCAAAAGCAAAAAGCGTTCCTTTCGGATACGAGCCTTGCTGGCTTACGACGTAAAATTCCTGCAAAGGAATGTTGGAGAGGCCGGGGTCCAACAGCCTAAGCGGTTTTTCCGTTCCAATCACTTTAAACCTGGTTGCAAAAACCTGGTTTCCCCCGGGAAGCAAAACAATGGTTTCATGTGAAACCGCAACGTCGGGCGCGCAGGAATCGTACTGAGGCGGAGCAGGCGCGGCGCAAGCTTCGGTTCCGTCAAACTGGAACCTGAACTTAACCAGCAAGTCAGTTAACGGCTCGGACTCGTCTTCGCTTAAAACCCACGGCCAGCCCGTGTCCGGGTCCACGCACCCAAAACTTGGATGCTCTAGAATTTGCAGGTGATATACGGAAGCGCCGTAAGCCGGACCTCCTCCGATAATGCGGCCGTACCAGCAGGGGCTGTACTGGCCGCTGTTTAGAAAAGTATTGTGGGTTATGTCCAGCGTTTCACTACCTTTTTGAAGAATTACTTTAGGCATGCCGACCCAGTCTATCCCGCTTTCGCCGCCACCAGACTCATCAAACCCAGTCATTGACTGTACATTCCACCACTCGCCTAAGAAGAACACCGAAACATTGTGAGCATCGGTCTTGTACGCTGGAGGGCAATCCACCTGGCCTTGGTAGGAACTAGTGCAAACCGGGAGAGGCGCTTCAAAAACAGCTTCGTAAGCTGGCCTCAGGAAGTGTGCTTCCAACTTAGCGTCTGGTTCATCGAACGAGTTTTGAGAATAAAAATAAAACTTTTCCGATTCATTGTAGGAATCGGTTGTGCTTGGATCGGTAAATACCACGACCTTAACTATGTCAGGCGCTTCAGCGGGCGTTACTAACCTGCCGGCGTATTCCGGTTTCGTCAAGCTGAACGGCAGGGAAAGCCCCTCGTTCATAGGGAAATCAAGGACGTCGTCGTGCCGATCGTCTACGACGTCCCGGTCAAGATAACCCCCGATATACGTCTTCATCTGGTAAGCGGGATTCGGCACTCCATCCTTGTAAAAAGAGGCGTAAGCATACTTGATGTCTTGTGGGTAATCCAATGAAATCGAGGTAGTCGGTCCCGGCGTTGCTCCTGTTACTTTAGTTCCGCGCCAAGAAATGAATCCATCCCGAAAAAACTCGCCAACGCCAATTGACAAGTCGCTTCCTTCACCGTACGCGCCTATATAAAGGCCGGATACGGGAACAAAAGACATTTCACTAGTTTCAGTTCCGCCTATCCAGAATTTTAAAATACGAGGACTGCCGTCATCCGCGGTCGTATATTCGGGAATGCCGAAGACAGCCGGCTTTGTCGGATTCGGAACCATTGGTGAAACGGGCTGCGGCTGCACGTTAGCCGGATTGAAAGCGATTTTCACTTTGTTCGGCCCGTAATTAAAGTACGGTGCTCCAATCGCCGACTTTGCGTAAACGCTATTCTTGTAATAGAAAACGTCTCCAATCTGCGCCTGACCTGTGGCGTTGCCAACGCATAAGTAAGCAACGTCACTGGCATCGCCTCCTCCGAAATCCAACGCCCAAGTCGAGGCGGCGTGAAGAACCAGTGCATTGCATTTGGTAGCTGAATCATTGCTAGACGTCGGCAAGTAAGCATTGCTTGCAAGCGTTGCAGTTAACGTTTCGCAGCCAACGGTCCCGAAGGCAGAAGAAAAAACAATTAAAGCCAGTAAAAATGACGCCGCGAACAAAGTCTTCAAGCCAAACCGCCTCCTGCACTTAACAAGTACAGCCGGCAAGGCAATTTAAACCTTTTTTACGCTTATTTAACTAGCTTGATTGCTTTCGACGGTTTCTCGCCTTTAAGCACTACTTGCTTTACGGCAGCCAGCATTTTCCTCGGCTGCTTGTGCTGCCACACGTTTCGCCCGACAGCAACACCTGCTGCGCCGGCTTGCATCGCTTGCTCGCACGTCTTCAAAAACGCGAGCGGTTGCGTCTTACCGCCGCCAGCCATTAAAACCGGCAAGCCAACAGCCGAGTCAACCACGTTCTCGAACGATTTCTCTGAACCCGTCCAATACGTTTTGATTATGTCCGCACCCATTTCGAGTCCGACTCTCGCGCCGTAGGAAACCGCTTCAACGCTCTTTGGATTCCTGATTTTCGG